>JAQVZK010000005.1 GCA_028708195.1 Desulfovibrio sp. | reverse complement strand
TTTGCCGGGGCCGATGTCGCCGGGCAGCATGGGGCCGCCCGAAACCAGCACAGAGGGGATATTCAGCCGCATCATGGCCATGAGCATGCCGGGCACGCACTTGTCGCAGTTGGGTATGAACACCAGAGCGTCAAAGGCGTGGCCACGGGCCATAATTTCGATAGAATCTGCAATAAATTCGCGTGATGGCAGTGAAAAACGCATGCCTTCGTGGTTCATGGCCAGGCCGTCGCATACGGCAATGGCGGGAAACTGCAAGGGCGTGCCGCCGGCCATACGTACGCCGGCCTTGACCGCATCGGCCAGGGCATTGAGGTGCAGGTGCCCCGGCACCACTTCACTGGCGGCATTGACAACACCCACCAGAGGACGCTCCATTTCTTCTCGGGTCAGCCCCAGAGCGTAGAGCAGGGAACGGTGGGGGGCTTTTTCAAGGCCGGACTTCATTTTTTTACTGCGACTCTCATCCATGACGGCATCCTTACGTTGTGATAACGGTCTTTACCGCCGCCACATGCGGCGCGCGGGCAAGGTTCTGTCATACGGCAAAAGATTGCGCGCGTAAACAATATGACCCCCTGACGCCCCGCAGGAGGGCAAGCGCACCACATGAAAAACATCCTTGCCGGATTTTTTTATTTCATACGCCTGCACGCTCTTGAGGGCCGCAAGGAAGTGGGATAGTTTCCGGGCATGCAAAGCTCCACCCCGACGCTGGCGCGCCGCTATATCTTCAAGCTTCTGGCAAACATTGCCACCGTGCCCGTCTATCTGGCCATGGAGGCTATTTTGCCGCGTGCTCTGGGGCCACAGATGTATGGCAACTTCAGTTTTGCCACCAATCTTTTCCAGCAGCTTACCGGCTTTCTGGATATGGGCACCTCCACCTGTTTTTACAACGCCCTCTCCCGACGACAGAACGAAACCGGCCTTGTGGGCTTTTATGCCCGCGTGACCGTGCTGGTTTTCGGCGTCATTTTGCTGGCGGCGCTGGCCTTGCAGGCCCCCCTGCTGGGCAATTTTCTCATGCCCGACGTGCCCCTGTGGCTGGCACCTCTGGCGGCCCTGTGGGCTTTTCTTACATGGTGGGGGCGGGTACTGCGCTCGATGAACGACGCCGTGGGGGCGACTGTCGCTTCGGAGATGGTGCGCACGGTGGTTTCATTGTTTATGGTGGCCCTGCTGGGCATCATGTTTTGGCAGGACTGGCTGAACGTACACACCCTCTTTGCCCAGCAGTATTTTATGCTGAGCGTCATGGCCCTTGGCTACTGGCTTGTGACGCGCCGCCACTGGCGCAGCCGCGAGGTGGCCCTGACGTTCAAACTGCCTGAGGCGCAAGGCAAGGCCTACCGCCGCGAGTTTTTTGATTACAGCCACCCGCTTTTTGTCCAGGCGCTGCTTTCGTTTCTGCTGCTCACGGCCGAGCGCTGGCTTTTGCAGTGGTTTGACGGCAGCGTACAGCAGGGCTTTTTTGCCCTGTCGCAAAAAGTCAGCATGGCCTGTTTTCTTTTTGTTTCGGCCATGACCCCGCTCATCATGCGTGAGCTTTCCATCGCCTGGGGCCACAACGACCGCGAAACAATGGGGCGACTGCTCACGCGTTTTGCCCCTCTGCTCTATGTGGTGGCGGCCTATTTTTCGTGTTTTACCATGGTTGAAGGGTCCGCGCTGGTGGATTTTTTTGGCGGTGCGGAGTTTGCCGCCGCCACCCTGCCCGTGCAGATCATGGCTCTTTATCCCCTGCATCAGGCTTACGGCCAGTTGGCGGGTTCAGTCTTTCATGCCACGGGGCGCACGCGCGTGCTGCGCAACATGGCGGCCCTTGAATGTGTCTACGGTTTCACCACCGCCTGGTTTCTGCTGGCCCCGCCGGAATATATGGGCCTGAATCTGGGTGCCGTGGGTTTGGCCATCAAAACCGTGGCTGTACAGATTATTACGGTCAACGTCTATTTGTGGCTGGCCTCGCGCTTTCTGCCCCTGAGCTTCTGGCGCAACTTTGTGCATCAGATATGGAGCCTTGCTGTACTGCTGGCCCTGGCATGGCTGTGCCGTGAAGGGACCATGATGGTGGGCCTGGGCGATCTGAACACCTTTTCGCGTTTTCTTATTTCGGGTGTGGTGTACAGCGTGGGTGTGGGGGTGCTTTGTTTGACGCTGCCCGCTGTGCTTGGCTTATCGCGTCAAGATTTGCGCGAGCTTATGGCCCGGTTTAAAAAATCTCGTCAAAAAACGGCGTAACCACGCGCTACGGCTTTTCTTGTCTTTATTCTGGCGCCTGCGCGCATCCCTTATGCAAAAGGCCCCGCTGTTGAGCGGGGCCTTTTGCATTCTATTCAGTTTGGCTATGCCAACCCTCAACCATTCGCACTCAGGCTGGCAATAAGTTTTTCAAGCTCATTGGCTCGCCTGGACAAATCAGCGATGGCAGTAGTGCATTCGGCCATGCCCTGATCCGTCGCGGCAGCGATACTACTGATGGCACTGATGGCCTTATTGATTTCTTCTGACGTGGCAGACTGCTCTTCCGCCGCAGTGGCGATGGAATGCACCTGGTCCCCGGCGGCTTCCACCATACGCACCACCTGCGCGATGGCTTCGCCCGACCGCTGCGCAAGGCCAGTAGCCTCGCCCACGCGCTGCACGGCCGCTTCCATTTGCAATACGGCGTCCTTGGTGCCGTTCTGGATGCCTCCCACAGCGTGGTGCACTTCAGTGGTGGCCTGGGCGGTTTTTTCGGCCAGTTTGCGCACTTCGTCCGCCACCACAGCAAAGCCTCGTCCGGCCTCGCCCGCACGGGCGGCTTCAATGGCGGCGTTGAGCGCCAGCAGGTTTGTCTGGTCGGCGATATCGGAAATGACGCCCATGACAGCCCCGATGCCCCGGGCCTGCTCACCAAGATTATCCATTATACTGGTCAGGTGCGACGCTTCGTCGTGAATGGACTGCACCGCAGCTGTCACCTGAGCCACCAGATGCGCGCCGCTCTGTGCTTCCTGCTTGGCGGCGTCAGCGCTTTGTGACGTGGCGGCAGCGTTTTGCGCCACTTCCATAATGGTGGCGTTCATTTCTTCCACAGCGGTGGCCGTCTGGTACACGCGGGAACTTTGTTCACGCGCGCCCTGACTGGAATGGTCAATACGGTTTGAAAGCTGTCTGGACGCGTCGGCCATATGCTCCACAACCTTGGAAGCCTCTACTGCGGCCTTGGCAATGGCTGTATTTTGGGCTTCGATACGGCTCTTCTGATTGTATATCTCTGTAAGATCATTCCAGAAGGCTATGGACCCAAGGAGCGTGCCGTCAAGATTGTAGAAAGGCGTGGTGCGCGCGGTTACGCGCAACTGACGGCCTGAAGCTGTGGTGTAGTCAAACTCCCTCGTAAGGGGCTTGCGCTCCTTGATGGCCAGGTCGGACAGCGTCTCACTGCTGGCGTCATTATTGAAAAACAAACCGGACCGCTGCCCCACATAGGATTCGCGCGGGCCGTTTTTTTCCAGCAGGTGGCATATTTCGTCATTGACCCAGATCATGTTGAAGTCCGGCCCCACTATGCCGCAGGGTGTGGGAATACCGTCCAGCACCCCCTGTGAAAACCCAAGACGCCTCTTGAGTTCTTCAACCATGCTGCTCAGATATCCGGCAAATGTCGCCATTTCTGCCCTGAACTGACCGTGCATGCCAGCCTTGAGGTCGCCCGCGGCCACTCTTTCCGTAAATTCGGACAACACCCGCAAAGGCTTGAACAAGAGGCGCTGGTTGATAAGGGTCAGCAGGCTGGCCAGAAGCACGATGGCAACCAGGCCCACCCCGGTCAGCACCGCACGCTGGGTCAGGGCAGGAGCCGCCAGTTCTGCGTCATAGGCGCTCATGCACACGAGCCAGCCTGTAGACGGGATGAGGGCCACGGTTAAAAACTTCTTTTCGCCTTCCCAGAGATATTCAATGGTGCCTTTTTGGGACTTCATGGCTTTTTGAATGAATTCCTGGTCTGACAGGTCAGCCAACAGCAATTTTTTATTGGTGCTGTGGGCGATGATGCGGCCCTTGGCATCCAGAGCAAAACCATAGCCCCGCTGGCCCATGCGGATGGGGTCAATGGTTTTTTGGGTAAAATCGCTCCAGCGGGGACACACAGCCACAGCGCCCAGCAGGCTTCCGTCAGCGGCATACACGGCCTTGGCAACAACATACACCAGCATGTCCGCATTGGTGGTGGCCTTCATGACGCTGCCGCTGAAGGCCAGGCTTTTGCCACCATAAATGGCCTTGCTGTAGTCGCGGTCAAAGCGGTCACCGCCGGTCATATCCTTGAGGTCGGCGTTAAGGCCCGCAACAATGCGTCCCTTGGTATCAAAAACAAAGAATGACCAGTAGGTCGGAAAGGCTTTTACGTAGGTTTGCAACAGTTGCTGCACGTCCTGCGCGGCCAGTGTTGAACCATCCAGAGCATCACGAACCAATTCCTGCTGGGCCAGTGCCGAGGCCACATCAACGGACTGTTCGATGTAGTTCTCCGCTGATTGGGCCACAAGCCTGCCCGTCTGGTCCAGAGACTCGCTCTGCACGCCAGACACCATCTGGTAAGAAGATGAAGACACATACGCGATCAAAACCGCTATGATGACAAAAATGGATGCCGTTATGGACATTGTACAGATCGTGTTGATGCGAAGCTGTCGCATTGTGCGTTCCCCCGACGCTGAGGTGGATCAGGCAACTTCGCATGTATGCCAAGCTGCAGGCGTTGACAACTGCTTTTAATATGTAAAATTTAATATTTCCGGCACATCAGGCAGCCCAAAATTGGGCCGCTGCCTGCAAAGTAAAGCCAAGCAAGCCGCCCCGACGACGGCGCGTATACGGAAACACATAATTTTACCTACCTTCCTGATATCAATTCCTATCGTAGAACGCCCAAAAAACATTAGCTCCTATTAAAAATTCTCTCCTCTTCAAGCCTCCCTTCCACAAATGGCATGGATTTTTATATGGCATTAACTGTAATTTCATGATTATATGAACTGGCATACTAAGATGTCCCAAGGGCAGCATACTAAGGTATAAAACAGGAGGAAGCATGAGTACACATGTAACGTGGGCACTGGTGGGCTTCGGCATCGCCCTACTCTTTATCTGGGTGTACCACATGCTTAAAAAGCGCGGTTTCAGGTTTTTCTGGTACCATCCGCTTTTCACTGGCCTGTTCCTGCTTTTTGTCCTTTATTTATTGGAGCGCATGTTCGCCGACCTGTCAGATTTTGAGGTGCAGGAAAGCTGGAATATGCTGACCTATCTGGGCATTCCCCTGGCCGCAGGTGCCATCTTCTTTATTTACCGGAGCTTCAAGAGTAAAAAGAAGCTATAGCGCCGTTCCTCCATTTTTTATTGGGCATGCCCCAATGGCAGTACCGAAGAGCAGGGGCTTCCTGCTCTTCTTTTTTTTCGGCATGGGGCTTGCATATTCTTCCTGCAATGAGCCGATGAAACTGTGCGCGATACCCCACCCAATAGAGAACAGCAAACCAGCAAGAGCTTTTTCCTGCTCAACCCGCTGCGTCGTAAGGAGATATAGAGCCAATGCCGGCGCAACATCCCCCCACAGGGTCAGCCTGTCCTCTGTTTTGGGCCTCTGCCAGCGGGACAGGAAATATTGGTTGCGTCCAAAGTTCTACGCATGCGTAGAAATGATTATTTATATATAACTATCACAATTACAATACTATTTCTAAAATTATCTAAAATATCAATCTTTTACCCTGCAATTTTCTACATATATGTACATACGGTTAGGGGCACTCCTAAAGCGCTTATGAATGTAAACACTTAATGATTTTAGCTGGTTGTACAACCATTCAGCCTCAAAAACCGCATTTTTTGCATTGCGGCGCAAAAAAAATCTATCCATTTTTTTATTCTGATAAATAACAGTGTTAAGGCTATTAGCCCGTTTTTTCACAATATTTTTTCACCTGTACCAAAAATCACACCCTCACCACACCCCAGTCAATAAAGCCAGTTCTGGCTGTTTTCTACACACTGGTAATAATTTTTTGATTAAAATTACCCTTCTGTAAGTTTTTTGGGCGCGTCATTTAAATTAGTTATTTATTTTAAGCATCTTACAAATATGGAACCTTTTTTGCTTATATACTCTTTACTGGGTCGAAATATTTCACCCCGCACGCAAACCACTGGGAGGCTTTCATGAAATTGTTCAAGTTGGCGACGGCTTGTGCTCTGTCACTCTTTATGGGGCAGGCGGCCCTTGCGGCAGAAAAGCCTATCAAAATTGGCTTCCCTATCCCCCTTACGGGTGAAATCCCCAAGGTGGGCGAAGGTTCAAAATTTGCCGCTGAAATGCTGAAAGAAGAAATCAACGCCAAGGGCGGCCTCAAAGTCGGCGACAAATTTTATCCGCTTGAATTCATTTATGAAGACAATGAATCCAAGCCTGAATCCGCCGTTAACGTCACCCTCAAACTCATTGAGCGCGACAAAGTTCACGCTATCGTGGGCCCCCAGTCTTCGCGCCAGGCCGTTCCCGCTGGTGGTGTGGCCAATGACGAAGAAGTCCCCCTGATCACCCCCTGGTCCACCAACCCCGACGCCACCAACGGCCGCCCATGGGTGTTCCGCGGCGCTTTTCTTGACCCCTTCCAGGCTCCTGTAGCCGTGGATTTCGCCAGCAAGCAGTTCAAGGCCAAAAAGGCCGCTGTGCTCTATGAAGTGTCCAACGACTATTCCAAGGGCTTGGCCGACAACTTTAAGGACGCCTTTGAAAAAGTGCATGGCAAGGGATCTGTGGTCGCTATGGAATCCCACGGCCCCAAAGACCAGGACTTTTCGGCCCAATTGACCAAGATCGTCGCGGCCAAGCCCGACTTTATCTTTGTGCCCGAAAACTACAGCTTTGCAGCCCTTATCGTGCCGCAGGCGCGTGACCTCGGCTACAAGGGCCCCTTCATGGGTTCCGATGCCTGGGGTTCGGCTGAGCTGTTCAACCTTTGCGGCAAAGACTGCGTGGGCCAGTATTTCTCTACCCACTACACAGCCGAAGGCGCCACGGGCAAAACCAAGGAATTCATCGACAAGTACAAGGCCAAGTACGGCTATGTGCCTGACGACGTTGCCGCCCTTACCTGGGACTCCATCAATATCGTGCTGAAGGCCATTCAGAATGGCGGCAAGGTTGACCCCGACCTCAAGAAGCAGCGTAAGGTCATCCGTGATAACATGTCCAACCTTGAAAACTTCGACGGCATTACTGGCAGCATGAAGTTCGACGCCAACCACGACCCCATCAAATGCGCCGTTATCGTGCGCGTTACGGACAGTGGCAGCTTCGCCTTCGTTGAATCTGTCTGCCCCAAATAGCCAGACCTGCTGACAAGCCTGGGATGGCAGGCCGTGTGTGCCCGCGGGGGGCGGGCACACACGGCGCACACTGCCTGCGGGTTTTTCCGGTACTGGCCGCGCATATGGGCTTAGGCCCATCCCCTCTGCGCGACCTGACGCCGAAAAAAACCCCAACTGCTGATACCGAATCGGGTGCCCTATGGACTTTTTTTTGCAGCAGATGCTCAACGCACTGCAATGGGGAAGTTTTTACGCGCTGATAGCCTTGGGCTACACTCTGGTGTACGGGGTGCTGCGGCTCATCAACTTTGCCCACGGCGATATTTTCATGGTGGGCGCGTACATTGCCTTTTTTGTCTCAACCTGGCTCATTTCTGGTGACGGCCTTGGCTTGCCGCAGCAAGCCGTACTCTGGCTGACCATTCCGCTGACCATGATTCTTACGGCTTTTGTGGGCGTAACCATTGAGCGCGTGGCCTATCGGCCTCTGCGCCGCAAGGGCGCTCACCGCCTTTACGTGGTCATCACAGCCCTTATGTGTGGGCTTATTCTTGAAAATGGCAACCTTGCCATCCTGGGAGCCACCAAACGCAAGCTGCCAGAACTGATTGACAAAACCATCTTTTCCATTGGCCCGCTGGTGATCACCAACCTGAAGGTATGGGTCATTGTGGCGGCCATTCTTGTTTTTATCGCCTTACAAACCATCGTCACGCGCACCAAGGTGGGCATGGCCATGCGCGCCGTGTCCTGGGACCGTTTCGCCCTGCCCCTTATGGGCATTCCTCTGGACAGCGTCATTGTGGTCACATTTATTCTCGGCTCGGGCATTGCCGGGCTGGGGGGCATGCTCTTTGCCATGTGCTATCCCACACTCGAACCCTACATGGGCGCCATGATCGGCTGGAAAGCCTTTATCGCTGCCGTTGTGGGCGGCATTGGCGACATACGCGGAGCATTTGTGGGCGGCTTTTTGCTGGCTTTTGTGGAGATTATGGTGGTGGCGTTTTTGCCATCTACCTATATGGACCTTTTCTCCTTCACCATTCTGCTGCTCATACTGTGGATGCGGCCCACAGGCATTTTTGGAACCCCCCAAACGACCAAAATTTAGCCGGAGTCTGAGATGCTTACCATTGTGCAAACATTACTTGCGATCTTTGCCCTGCTCTGCTTTGGTTATGCCGTAAAACGCGTCGTCAGCCAGAAAAAGGTTGATTGCCTGCTGTTTTTGATTGTCGGCGTATTGCTTATCTGCGCCGAGCAATTCTCGTGGCTGGACGGCTACTGGCTTTCTGTGCTCAAGTTTATGGGCATCAATATCGTCTTTGCCTCAAGCCTTAACCTCGTCAACGGCTACATGGGCGAATTCTCATGTGGGCACGCGGGCTTCATGTGTGTGGGCGCTTACGTGGGCGGCCTTATTTCTGTCATCCTGTTCACGCAAAACAAGCTGCTTGGCGCACCCCTGCTGCCTCCGGAGCTGGCCCCCCTGCTCTTTCCCGTAATCATTCTGGTTGCCGGGGTCGCCGCCGCCATATTTGGCCTGCTGGTGGCTCTGCCCTCATTCAAAACTCGCGACGACTATTTGGCCATCATTACCATCGCGGCCAACTACATCATCATTGCCCTTATCATCAACATTGATTTTGTGGGCGGGCCGCGCGGCCTTTCCGGCATGCGCGCCACAGTGCGGGCTATGGAGAACGTGGCGGATATCCCCTGGATGATGATCTGGGTTGTGTTGCTTGTCATGGTTTCTATCATGATGCTCTACCGCCTCGTTAACAGCACAATGGGCAAGGGCATTCCTGCGGTCTGCCAAAACGAAGTTGCCGCCGAAATCATGAGTGTCAACACCAAGAAGGTCAAACTGGTGGCCTTTATGGTGTCGGCGGGCATAGCGGGCATGGCGGGCGCGGTATACGCCCACATGTTCAGTTCCATCTACGCCAACAGCTTCGGCATCATGAAGTCCACCGAGGCTATGGTTATGGTGTATCTTGGTGGCATGGGCTCCCTGTCTGGCTCGGTAATGGCGGCCATCTTCTTTACCCTGCTCATCGAGGTGCTGCGTTTCGCCCTGCCCGCCCTGAGCGACCTCATGCACCACCTGCCCTTTGTGCCAGACAGCTTCATGATCAGTCAGGAATGGAAGTGGGTGCTCATTCCCCTTATTCTCATCCTGCTCATGCAGTTCCGCCCCGAAGGCCTTTTGGGCAACCGCGAACTCACCCAGGTCTTTCCCCGGCTGAAAAGACTGCTCACCACCGCACGCGTGGAATAACCGCCAGCGGCAATTCATGGTTGTACGGACAAAGGCCTTAGTGACCGACAACATACTGGGGGCAAACCTTGGCACTGCTTGAAATGAAGGACGTGACGCAACGCTTCGGCGGACTTATTGCACTGTCATGCTTCAACATACGTATTGAGGAAAACAGCCTGACGGGCCTTATCGGCCCCAACGGGGCGGGTAAAACAACGGTATTCAACCTGGCTTCAGGATTTTATCACGCCACTGAAGGCGACATTGTCTTTGACGACTACAAATATCACTCCAAGCTCGAACCGCATGAAGTGACCAATTTGGGCATGGCGCGCACCTTTCAGAACATCCGCCTGTGGAGCGACATGACCGTTCTGGACAACATCTGCGTGTCACAATACAGCCGCCTGGGCTACGGCCTGCTTGACGCGTGGTTCAACACCGGGCGCTACGGGCGCGAAGAAAAAAGGGTAAAAGACAAGGCCACCCATATCCTCGAGATAATGGAACTCAGCGATGTGGCGCAAGAATTGCCCAAAAACCTGCCCTACGGCCTGCAACGCCGTGTGGAACTGGCCCGTGCGCTCTCCACCGACCCCAAGCTGCTCTTGCTTGACGAGCCCGCAGCCGGGCTCAACTCTTCAGACGTGGACGGCCTTATCAAGCACATCGGCTGGATTTACGACCAGTTCAAAATCGCCATCTGGATGATCGAACACCAGATGAAGGTGGTCATGTCGCTCTGTCAGCACATCACCGTGATGGAATTCGGGCAGACCATCGCCAGCGGCACGCCGCATGAAATTCAAAGCAATCCGGATGTCATCAAGGCATATCTGGGCGACGAAAACGTGTAAGGGGGCGAAATGTTGCTGGAAGTTGAGAATCTCTACGCGGGATACGGCAAGATCGAAGCCCTGCACGGCATATCCTTTCATGTGAACGAAGGCGAGATTGTCACCCTTATCGGGGCCAACGGCGCGGGCAAATCCACCACGCTCAAGGCTGTCATGCGGCTTACGCCGCCAGAATCACCCACGGTATTCAGCGGCGACATCCGCTTTAAAGGCAAGTACATCATCAAGACAGACGCACACAATGTTGTGGCCCATCTAAAAATGGACCTCGTTCCAGAGGTCAGGCACATCTTCGGCAACATCACGGTGCACGAAAACCTCAAGCTCGCCACCTGGACACGCAAGGGCGTCAGCATTGAAAAAGACATGGAAAGGGTTTTTGAGCTCTTTCCCCGGCTCAAAGAACGCATGCACCAGCGCAGCGACACCCTCTCTGGCGGCGAACAGCAGATGCTGGCCGTTGGCCGCGCACTGATGACTGACTGCTCGGTCATCCTTCTGGATGAACCCTCCATGGGCCTTTCGCCGCTGCTCATGTACGACATGTTTCGCACCTTCAAAAAACTCAACAGCGAAGGGCTTACCGTTATTGTAGTTGAGCAGAATGCCCGCCTGGCCCTTCAGGTTGCAGACCGCGGATATGTGCTGGACACAGGGGCCATCGTGGCTCAGGGCACTGCGGCGGAACTGGCCGATACGCCTGAAATCAAGGCGGCCTATCTGGGCGCATGACAGCAGGCGCGGCTGCCGGGTTCCGTTCTACCTTTCGCGGAATCCCGGCAACTTTTGCGGAGCCAGCATCCCTCTACCCCCGCCGGGAACAACCGCCTCCATATACAGGGACGGAACAAAGAGGTATGCTGGCTCCGCTACTATTGCGTATAGATTTGGTACCTTGTGCGCCGAAACGCCAACCCCGCCTTCGGCGCCGGCAAAGCAAACGGAGAAAGCATGAGCCAAGATCAAACACCCAATCCGGCCCTGACCCAGCTTACCCAGTGGCTACGCCAACGCCACAGCCAGGTTATGCAGGCTGAAGCAAAAGCCCTGCAGTGCCTTGAGACTGGCGATTCCACCAGCTACAATGCCTATATGCGCCAAAAGGCCGAGCTGCTGTCCTCAATGGCTGAAGATGCCAAACCCATGCTCGAATTTCTGCCAGGTGAGCAGCGCTTCAGCCTTGCAATGGCTCTGGAAAACTTCTCCTCCAGCGCCCGCATGTCCCTGCGCCTCAACTCCATCTTTTACATGGGCGCGCTGCTCTACCCCGATGACCACCAAAATGGCGAGCCCGACAACCTCATACGCTGCATCGAACGTATGGAAAAAGAAGGCCCGGATTTTCGCCACGATTAGAGCTTTTTGAAGAACCTTGTGGAGGAGGAGCCCCCCCCTAAAACTTTTATTTTTATTGCGTCGCGGGCAAGAGGATTATAGAAACACTTGTCAAAGCCTTTTGCGAACTTATTTCAAAAAGAACAGGCTGTCGGCACGACAGCGCGACTCAAAAAACAGCACCGCCCGGCATGGGGCCGCGCGGCTTCAGAACTTTCAAGGAGTACCGCATGACCCGCACCCTACGTTTGCCCGACTTTTCAGTCCTGCTGAAAATATCTCTGCTTCCCCTGCTGGCACTTGTCCTCATGGCCTCTTCAAGTTTCGCCATGCCCGGCATGGGCAGTGGTTCCGACGGCTCCGTTGACAAATTCGGCCAGATGGATACCGATAAAAACGGCAAGGTCAGCCGTGAAGAATTCAAAGCGCTTTTCCCAAACATGCGTGAAGAAGCCTTTGTGGCCATTGATAAAGACGGCGACAATTTCATTTCCGTTGAAGAATGGAATGGCTTCATGAAGGACCACTCCTCTGGCATGCGGCCAAATACGATGAATAATGGCCCCATGCCCACCGTTCCAGGCAACCCGATGATGCCAAATCCCGGCAGCGCCGAGCTGCCGCTGGTCACGCCGCCCAATGGCAACTAAACGCCCAAGACCGGACTTTTCCGAGCCCCGGCGTTCCACTGCGGATGCCGGGGCCGCTTCTGTTTTCAGCCCGAAACCAGAGCCCGGACAGCCCCTCTTTGTGCCTATGAGCGCAGAAGAGATGCGCGCGCTCGGCTGGGACAGTCTGGACGTGCTCTTCATTACCGGCGACGCTTACGTAGACCACCCCTCCTTCGGCAGCGTCCTGCTGGCCCGCTGGCTTATCCAGCACGGCTACCGCGCGGGCATTGTGGCCCAACCCCGCTGGGAAACGCCCGAAGACCTTCTGGTCATGGGCAGACCGCACCTGTTCGCCGGGGTCAGCGCGGGCGCCCTGGATTCCCTGCTGGCCCACTACACGGCCTTTCGCAAAAAACGCCACGACGACGCCTATACCCCCGGTGGTAAAGCCGGTGCACGGCCCAACCGTGCCTGCCTCGTGTACGCCAACCTGGCCCGCCGGGCTTTCCCTGGCCTGCCCCTCGTACTTGGCGGCATTGAAGGCAGCCTGCGCCGCGTAAGCCACTACGATTTCTGGACAGACTCCCTGCGCAAGCCCATACTTATGGACGCCAAGGCCGACCTGCTCATCTGGGGCATGGGCGAGCGCGCCACGCTTGAATGCGCACAGCGGCTGGACAACGGAGAAAACTTGCGCGGCATCCCCGGCACAGCGTGGCTGGACAAGCTGGAGCAAACGCCTGAAGGCCCGCGCCCTGCCAACCTGCCCGCAAGCATGGCCGAGGCCCCCTGTGTGCCCCTGCCCGCACACGATGAAATTTTGGCAGACCCGGTACAACTGCTGACCATGACGCAGGCCCTGGAACGTCAGGTGCACAGGCTGGACGCCTGGGCCTTTCAGCCCGTGGGCGACCGCGCCCTTGTGCTGGCCCGCCCTGCCCCGCCCCTGACCACTGACGAAATGGACGCCCTGTACGAAATCCCCTATACCCGGCGCTCCCACCCAAGCTACCGCGAGGCCATACCTGCGGCTGAAATGATGCGTACCAGCATCACCAGCCACCGGGGCTGTGGCGGCGGCTGTTCCTTCTGCTCGCTGGCCCTGCATCAGGGCCGCCGCATCAGCTCCCGCTCCGAAGCCTCCATACTGGACGAAGCCCGCAGGCTTGGGCAGGAAAATATGGACCGTGGCAAGGGCCCCGTGGCCATCTCGGATGTGGGCGGTCCCACGGCCAATATGTGGCAAGGCTACTGCGCCCTGGACAAGGCTGAAAACCCCCGCGCCAGAAACCAAACTGCCGCCGAAGCCGCCCTTGCGAGCACTGACGGGCATGCCGCAGCCAACCCGGCCCACGCACCGAGGCACGACCCGGCCCAGGCCCCGGCTGGCGCACCCGCCAAAAGTACCTGCCGCAGGACAAGTTGTTGTTATCCCACGATCTGCAAGTTTTTCACCACGCCTCAGAACAGGCATGTGAACCTGCTGCGCACGGTGGCTACACTTCCTGAAGTCAAACAGGCGCGGGTTGCCAGTGGCGTGCGCGCTGACCTCGCACTGCGCGACGCCGCCGCCCTCGCTGCCTATACGGGCGAATTCACGGGCGGGCAGCTCAAGGTTGCGCCAGAGCACTGCGCCACAGGCGTGCTGACCCTTATGCGCAAGCCGCCCCTGGAAGTGTTTGAAGCTTTTCTGGAAAGCTTTATACGCCAAAGCAAGGCAGCAGGGCGCGAACAGTACGTGGTACCCTACCTCATGAGCGGTTTTCCCGGTTGCACCGACGACGACATGCGCACCCTTTCCAACTGGCTGCGCCAACGTAACTGGAACCCGCGCCAGACCCAGTGCTTTATCCCCACACCCGGCACCGTTGCCACAGCCATGTTTTACTGCGGCAAAAACGAGGACGGCGAAAACATTTATGTGGCCCGCACCGATGCCCAGCGCCTGCGCCAGCACGGCATCCTCATGCCAATCCGAAGCATCGGCGATGATGACAACAACCGCCCACGCCGTGGCAAGGGCGGCCATGACCATGCCCACAAAAACACAGACAAGACCCGGCAGCGCAGCCCCGACAGCCACAAAGGCCGCCACGCCAGCCAGGGCGGGGCTTCCGGTCAAGGCAACAAGCCCACCGAAAGGCCCGTGCAAAAAAACCGCAAACAAGATGGCCGCTCAAACGAAAACAGGCAGGGCAGCAGCAAGCTTCCCGCTCCCGGTCGCCGCGCCTGATGTGCAGGAGAGTATATGTCGAAACCCCTTGAAGATCGCCTTACACGCCTGGAAGAACTGACCTTCTTTCAGGAAGAACGCATTGAAAAGCTCGACGCGGCCCTCACCGCCCAGCAAACCCAACTGGACGCTGTGGAACGGGAGCTGGCAAGCGCTCGTACCATCATAGGTGCCCTGCGCGATAAACTGTCGCAACAGCCAGAAAACACCCTGCCGCCACACTCCATGCCCGAACGCTGGTGATCGTGTGCTTTGCGGGAGAATTTTTTGGGAAAGACTTTATCATTATTTTTGCTGGCATAGAAAGCCGCCTGACTGGCAGCTAGACTTACCGGAAAGTGAGCCGCCCTCGGCAGACACCCCGCCGGGCAAAAAGCCACAAAAATCGCTCACTCGCGGCGCGGCAAATCCCCGACCTGTTCGCTCTTTTTGACGCTGATAACGTCATCAATAGCAAGAGGCCCGCACTTTTATGAAGTGCGGGCCTCTGCGCGTACAACAGGTCAACTTTGAAACATTCACGCTTCGAGCCAGCCGACTCTCAGCAAGAGACTGAACTAAAGTAAACGTTTTAGGGGATGGGGCGTGGGGGAGGAACCCTTTTACAAAAGGGTTCCTCCCCCACAAAGTCTTTCCCTCTTCCCTTAAAAAGCTCTCACCTAGAAGCCAAAACCGTCCGAATTGGAGCCGGACGCGCCAAAGCCGAAATCATCGGGCACGGCGTTTTCGTCAACAGCTTCGGCCACAGCTTCGTCGCCAGAAGCGACCATAGCAGCGCCAGCGCCGCCAGCCATAACCATACCCTTGAGGCCGTCCTTGATGGCGTCCTTGATATTCAAGAGCAGGTCATCGTGGTTAACGGCGACCTTGCCCTGGTATTCAGCCGTCTGACGGCGCAGGCCGCCGATATCGGCATTGAGGGTCTTGATTTTGGCTTCCAGTTCGTCAACTTTTTTGGACAGCGCTTCGGCGCGGGCTTCGGTAGGTTCAAGCGCACGCACGCGTGCTTCATGAGCCGTGGCAGCCGCGGTCTGTGCGACCATGCTGTCATAAACTTCGCCCAAAAAGTCCAGCACCTGATCCACCATAGCCTTGGTGTGACCGTCCATGCTGGGCAGGGAAACGCTGTCGCCAAGCAGGCTTCTGCCGTTGTTTACAAAAGAGTCCCAGGACTGGCCTTCTTTCCATTCCAGGTCAAGAAACTTGGGGAAACAGCGGGCCAGCCAGGTGGCGGCAAAGGGGCCCACGGCCTTGGCGCAAGTGTCACAAACCACGGTGCGCCCGGCCACAAAACCGGCGATTTCCTTTACGTCCACGCCTTCCTTGCCCACCACCAGGGCAAGCACGGACTCCACAGGAAAAACTTTGCGAGATGTATCGGACATGGCGGCCTCCTCCTCGGAGATCGTTTTTTTATTCATGAAAACTCAGTTCCAACAGCCCAAACTTTGGCGTCGGCCCCGGTGCATTCACCGGGACCAACCCGCCAGGACTAGCTTCTGCCGTACATGCGTGCGTACAGCAGCGCCACTGTCCGGTATACAAAGTGCCCGAGCTTGGACCAGGGCAGATAGGCAAAAAGCATCCACACAAGCACCAGGTGCAGGTAGTACACCAGGAAGGCGGGCACAATGCAGTCCGCCAGGCGGAAGCCCTGAGCCATCACGCCCGTGAGCGCCACTGCCCAGATGATGCCCAGCAGGTACCAGTCGTACCAGTTGGACCCCTGGAACTTGGGATTCAGGCGCAGACGGCGAACCGTCAGAAGGCCCAGACCCAGCAGCAGCATGAATGCGCCGATGTTGGCCAGAATCTTCACCGGGAAGGTCAGCGGCATGGGGGTTTCGATCTTGATGAGCGGAATAACCTTGCCGCCCCAGTGCCCCAGGGCCACCACAGCCGTTACAAAGGCCAGGATGGCGAAGCTCCATACCAGCAGGAAGTGGCCGTTTTTGCGGCTGGGCGTTTCCTTACCGGTAACAGGGCCGTCTTCACACTCGTCGAACTTGCGGTGGGTGATAATTTCATCCCACAGCACGTCCCACAGATGCCATACCCAGCACTTGGTCTTGCCGATAACGGCCAGTTTGCCCACAGGTTTAAAGTGTGCCCACAGCTTCATGGCCCCCCGCGCCAGTATGAACAGCGCGGCAAAGAAGGTCAGCATGAAGATGGGGTCGATGGTATAGTCGCCATAAAAAACCTGACCAAACACAATGCGGCCGTCGGCAGCGCGGGGGAACCACTGGCCGCCGTTGAAGCCGGCGCGGATCCACCACACGATAAGCCAGAGCACCGCAGGGATGGCGAAGAGAATGGGCAGGCCTGAGGGCTTGCTCATCCACTTGCCCACAATGGAGGGCTCGGTCAGATCTTTATAGATGACGTTACGGGCAGCGCCCATAAGGTCGGCGGGTTTGGCGCCACGGGGGCACAGGTCGGAGCAGTTGCCGCAGTTGTGGCAGAGCCACAGGTCGATATCACTGCGCAGCTTGTCCTTGAGGCCCCAGGAGGCCCACACCATTTCTTTGCGCGGATAGGGCGCATTGGCAGGAGCCAAGGGGCAGGCCACAGAACACGTGGCGCACTGGTAGCACTTCTTGAGGGACTCGCCCCCCGCTTCTTCCAGCGCCCTGGCGAACTCCAGGTCAGGTTTGATTGTAATTTGTGCCATTGCTGCCTTCCTCCTACATGCCCTTGAACGGGTTGGGGCCCATTGCCATGATGCGGTCCACAAAACCGTCGATGAGGTTGGGAACCTTGTCGTATTCGTCAATGGCCACTTCAAGCAGTTCCACCCGTTCAGGCTGCACGCCCAGGCGGTTGAGAGTCTCGGCTATGTTGTCCTTGCGCTTGGCGCAGATTTCGGAGCCTTTCACAAAGTGGCACTGGTAGTCGTCACCATATTTGCAGCCCAAAAGCATCACACCGTCATAGCCCTTGCTCATGGCGTCGGACACCCAAATGGCGTTTACCGAGCCAAGGCAGCGAACAGGGATGATGCGGCAGTAGGGGCTCCAGGGCTTATGGCGCTCACCTGCCATATCCAGAGCAGGATAGGCGTCGTTTTCGCAAGCGAGGATGAGCACGCGGGGGCCATCTTTTTTGAAGTCCTTGGGCACCTGCACTTCACGAATCATTGAACCGATCTGGTCAATGTTGTAGTTGGCGAAGGAGATGACGCGCTCGGGGCAGGCACCAAAACAGGTGCCGCAACGGCGGCAGCGCGTGGGGTTGAGCCGGGGCGTGCCCTTTTCGTCATCGTCCAGCGCGCCGAAGGGGCATTCTTCAGTACAGCGCTTGCACTGCGTGCAGCGCACCATATTGAACAAGGGGTAGGACAAATCGCCCGAACGCGGGTGCACGGCCACGCCGTGGCTTGACGCTTCAACGCACTGCACAGCCTTGAGCACCGCGCCCTTGGCGTCTTCTTCGCAGGCGTCCATGGTCAGGGGCTGACGCACGCAACCCGCCGCGTACACGCCGGTGCGGCGCGTTTCGTAGGGGAAACAGATGTAGTTTGAGTCGGCAAAGCCGTCAAACAGATCCAGATCAGGAAAATCCGGTCCCTGGCGGTAGTCAAAATGGATGGTCACGTCCTTGGCCGTTGTGGGCACAAGGCCCGTAGGCAGAACAACCATGTCCACATCAAGGTCAAAGTCCATACCCAGCAGGGTATTTTTGCATTCCACAACCATATGGCCGCCCGATTCACGAATGTCGGTCACGTCGGCCTTGGTCATCATGACGCCCAGGCGATCCTGCATCTTCTTGTAGAAGCGCTCAAGAATACCGGGGACGGTCATGTCTTTGTAAAGGACGAAGGTCTGGCAGGCGTCGTTGGTCTTTTCACAGACCGTATTGGCCAGGCGCAGCATGCCCACGCTGTTGACTGCGTTGGAGTACGCCAGGTGGCGGATGCTTTCGAGGTCTTCTTTTACAAAGAGGTCTTCGCCTTCCGTAGCGCCAGCCGCGGCGGGGGCGGCAGATGCGGCTGGGGCCTCACCTTCGGCGGGGGCTTCCTCGGCGCTCTTGGCCAGAGCCACTTCGGCCATGGTGGTGTCAAGCACGAAGGCTATGCGGTTGGCCTTGACCTGGTCAGCGACCAGCATTTTGCCGAAGGTGGCGGCGTCCACCACCATAGGGGTTTTGCCAAGCCCCATAGGAGCGAGGAACTTCTGGTCCAGGGGCACCCAGCCGGTAGCCAGCACCACAGCGCCCACTTCCACGTCCACCGTGCCGGTGGCTGTGGCGATGGCCGCCTTGAATTCGCCCGGCTGGCCTTCCAGCTTCTGCATCTGGGCGTTCATGTGAACCTTGATCTTGGGGCTGCCTATGACCTCGCCGACTTTGACCGCGAGGTTGGTGGGCTGCTTGTCTTCCCAGGGGGAGGCCAGAGGCGACGCCATAGGAATGTTATTGGCCGCGCCGCCGAGCTTGTCGCTCTTTTCCACCAGCACAACTTCGTATCCGGTGGCTGCGGCTTCAAGGGCGGCCGTAAGGCCGGTCCACCCACCGCCGATAACAAG
>JAQVZK010000215.1 GCA_028708195.1 Desulfovibrio sp. | reverse complement strand
AAGGCCTTTCGCACCCCAACTGAAGAACAGACCTTGAAGCAACTGAAAAAACAGAAGCTTGAAGGTAAAACCCAGCTTATGGCAATCCTGGATCGTTTGAAAAAACAGGGTTAGCCTGACTGCTAAGGAGCCGGTCATGGAATGTACAGGTGCGCAGATTCTCCTTGAGTCCCTGAAGAGAGAGGGCGTTGACGTGCTGTTCGGATACCCCGGCGGCGCTGTGATTGACATTTACGACGAGCTGCCGCGACATCACGAAATCCGTCACGTGCTGGTACGGCACGAGCAAGGGGCTGTGCACGCGGCTGATGGGTATGCCCGCGCCTCCGGCAAGGTAGGCACCTGCCTGGTAACTTCAGGCCCCGGTGCCACCAATACGGTGACGGGCATAGCCACAGCCTATTCCGACTCCATTCCGCTAGTAGTAATTACGGGGCAGGTGCCCACGAAACTGATCGGCAACGACGCTTTTCAGGAAGTGGACATCGTGGGCATCACCCGCCCCTGCACCAAACACAACTTTCTTGTAAAAGACATCAGCAAGCTGGCCCTTACCATACGGCAAGCCTTTTATCTGGCGCGCACGGGCCGCCCCGGGCCCGTGCTCGTCGACCTGCCAAAAGACATCATGCAGACCAAGACCGAATTTGTCTGGCCTGAAGAAGTCTACATGCGCAGCTATAACCCCACCTACAAGCCCAATCTCAATCAGTTGCGCCGCTCGGTGGAAGAACTCGCCAAGGCCGAACGCCCGGTCATACTGGCTGGCGGCGGCGTCATCATGTCCAACGCGGCAGACGCCCTGACTGACCTTGCGCGCAAGCTGCATATCCCCGTAACCTGTACCCTTATGGGTCTTGGGGCTTTTCCCGCCACCGACCCCCTGTGGCTCGGTATGGTGGGCATGCACGGCACCTACGCGGCTAACCTGGCCATCAATAATGCCGACGTGCTCGTATGCGTCGGCGCGCGCTTTGACGACCGCGTAACCGGCAAACTGACCGGTTTCGCGCCCAAGGCCCGCATTGTACATATTGACATTGACCCCACCTCCATCCGCAAAAATGTGGAGGTGCAGGTTCCCGTGGTTGGCGATTGCCGGCTGGCCCTTGAGGGCATGACCGAAATATGCGACGCCAAGCTGGAAGGCAAAAACTGGGCCAACGAACATGCCGCGTGGCTTGAAGCCGTGGGCGAATGGAAAAAGAGCAAACCCCTCTGCTACCATAAAAACCACAATATCAAGCCGCAGGAAGTTATTGAAACCCTGTACGAACTTGCCAACGGCGACGCCATCATCGCCACAGAAGTGGGGCAACACCAGATGTGGGTGGCCCAGTTCTACACCTTCACCAAACCCCGCACACTGCTGACCAGCGGCGGCCTCGGCACGATGGGGTACGGCTTTCCCGCGTCCATTGGCGCGCAGTTCGCCTTTCCCGACAAAAAGGTCATCACTGTTGCGGGTGACGGCTCGTTGCAGATGAACATTCAGGAACTGGCCACAGTGGTAGCCAACAAGCTGCCCATCAAGGTCATTATTCTGAACAACCGCCACCTTGGCATGGTTCGCCAGTGGCAGGAACTCTTTTACAACCAGAACTACAGCTCCACCAATATGGAAGCCCAGCCTGACTTCGTAAAGCTGGCTGAAGCCTATGGCGCCGAAGGCTACCGCATCGAAAAGAACGAAGACCTGCGCGCCACGCTTGAAAAGGCCCTGGCCTCGCCCAATCCGGCCTTTATTGACGTTGTGGTGGAGCGTGAGGAAAACGTGTACCCCATCGTACCCGTTGGCGCGGCGCTTGATGAAATGTTGCTGGTGTAAGGGAGCGGCTATGACCAAAAGACATGTGCTTTCCGTGTTGGTAGAAAACGAACCCGGCGTACTTTCCCGCGTGGCGGGTCTGTTCAGCGGGCGCGGCTTCAACATCCACTCGCTCAATGTGGCCCCGGCCCTGGAAGAAGGCGTTTCACACATGACCATCACCACCGAGGGCGACAGCCTGATTTTAGAGCAGATAATGAAACAGCTGCACAAAATCGTCTCTGTCATCAAGGTGGTGGACTTTGCGGATATTGCCGCTGTGGAACGTGAAATGATATTTGTGAAGGTGCAGGCCGAAGGCCCCATGCGGGGCGAAATCCTGCGCACTGTTGAAATATTCCGCTGCAAGGTGGTGGATGTGAGCCCCAATGAAATGACCATTGAGGCCACCGGCAATCAGGACAAACTGGATGCCATCATCAGTCTTTTACAGCGGTTTGGTATCAAGGAACTGGCGCGCACAGGCTCTGTGGCCATACGCCGTTCCAAAAAGGCGGACTAGCTGCATCAGCCCGGCCTTTGCCCGCCCCTGCACCCGACGGCCCACAAGGCCCTCTCCGGCGCGGGGGCGACGCAGACAGTTGACCCTTTATCCCCAAGGGGCACTCCTGCGCGCTGGCATGCCCGGCTTCGTCCGCCGCGCCCCAGGCCGCCCAACTGCCACAAGGCAGCAACGCCGCCGGGGCATCGTCAGGGCCCCCTATTTTCTCTTCGGGTGAAGAGAACTGCAATTTTTGCTTAACCGTGAGTGATCTCAAAGGAATTTCAGATGAAAGTCTATTACGATCAGGATGCCGACCTTAATCTCCTGAAAGACAAGACCGTGGCCATCATCGGCTACGGCAGTCAGGGACATGCCCACGCCCAAAACCTGCGCGATTCTGGCGTCAAGGTTGTGGTGGGACAGCGCCCCGGCGGTGCCAACTACGAACTGGCCAAGGAACACGGCTTCACCCCTGTTTCCGCTGCCGAAGCCGCTGCCCAGGCAGACCTGATTATGATGCTGCTGCCTGACGAAGTGCAGGCCTCTGTTTACGAAAACGACATCAAGCCCAACCTGACCAAGGGCAAGGCTCTGCTGTTCGCTCACGGCTTCAATATCCACTTCAGCCAGATCCAGCCCGGCAAGGATGTGGACGTGTTCCTCATCGCCCCCAAGGGCCCCGGCCATCTGGTGCGCCGCACCTACACCGAAGGCGGCGGTGTGCCCTGCCTTGTGGCCATCCACCAGGACGCCACCGGAAATGCCCTCAATGTGGCCCTGGCCTATGCCAAGGGTGTGGGCGGCGCACGCTCCGGCGTGATCGAAACCACCTTCCGTGAAGAAACAGAAACCGACCTCTTCGGCGAACAGGCCGTGCTTTGCGGCGGCGTTTCCGCCCTGATCAAGGCCGGTTTTGAAACTCTGGTTGAAGCCGGTTATCAGCCCGAAATGGCCTACTTTGAATGCCTGCACGAAATGAAGCTCATCGTTGACCTCATGTACGAAGGCGGCCTTTCGCGCATGCGTTACTCCATCAGCAACACTGCGGAATACGGCGACTACGTCAGCGGCCCCCGCCTCATTACCGATGAAGTGAAAAAAGAAATGAAGGGCGTGCTCAAAGACATTCAGAGCGGCGTGTTCGCCCGCAACTTCATTCTTGAAGCCCGCGCCAAGTACCCGATGTTCCTTACCACCCGCCGTAACGAATCTGAACACCAGATCGAAACAGTGGGCAAAGAACTGCGCAGCATGATGTCCTGGCTCAAGAAGGACAAAAAAGACTAATACCGTATCCCCGGTTTAGCCATTTGACCTTTCTACCGGCCACCCATCAGGGTGGCCGGTTCTTTTTTGGAATAGTTTTATTTTAGAGCATGTTACCTTTGAAAAAATTTAAAAGCTCCAAAACCCTTGCTGGCCCAGCTCAAGACACGTAAAGCCACACGGCAGAGAAGTTTGCGTCTTTCTTCATAACCTGATACGAAAAACCGTGGCTTTGCACGTATTTTGCTTCTGCGGCATGGCCAATGACCGGCATACCGCATACAGGCGACAATCCCGCCCCCTCCGGCCCCGTAGCCGAAGCTCCTAACCACATGAGGTCGCGCATGGCTGCCAGAAACACCCATGAAAACACTGAAGAAATCATCGACCTGACCGAACTTATCGAAAAAGGTAGCGTTCCGGAGGCAGCCGACGATGTCGCAAACCAGGCTTCTGGCGAAGATACCGACCTGCACAATCATATGCGTAGCCTGAACGATCCGGCGCAGCATTCCGAAGCCGAAGCAGAAATTGACGACCTGCTGGCGCAGATGGACTCTATGGGCGACGCCCCCAATGCGGAAGCGGCCCCTCAGGCTGGCGATGCCCAGAAGGCTGACAACGGCCAGGCTGGCGCCGATACCCATATACCTTCAGATTTTCCGCCGGTGCGCATGCCTGACGGCCATATTGTCGACCCCCATGAAGAATTGCACATGCCCGGCATGGGCGATGTTGACAACCTTCTGAGTTCACTTGACATCCCTCCCCAGCCCAGAGCGCAGGAAACCGCCGCCCCCCTCCCCAAGGACACGGACGATGCCGTTGACCAAATGCTCGGCAGCCTTAACAGCGCACCCCGCTCCACCCCGGAATCTGTTGCCCACAATGGGCAGGACTCGATAGCAGACACTACGGTACTTGATGATCTGCTTGCCGCTGGAGCCACGCCAGAGCCGGCGATTTCCGATGAGCTCGAAGCCCTGCTGAACGAGGCCCGGCCAACGGCTGCCCCCCAGGAGGTTGCCCCTCAGAAGGCCGCC
>JAQVZK010000214.1 GCA_028708195.1 Desulfovibrio sp. | reverse complement strand
CGGACGCCTGGCCGACAAGCATCTTTCTCGCCGGGGGCTGGCTCTTGCCCTTGCCGGGGCCGGTCTTGGTAGCGCGCTGACGGCATTGTGCCACGCGCTGGTGGGCCAGTGGGTCACAGAAGGCATCGGCAATCTGTATGTGGCCGCCGTGGCCGCCGCTGTGGGTATTTTTTCTCTGCCAGCTTTCTTTTTTGGCATGATAAGCCCGTACGCCATCCGTTTGCGCATCGGCAGCGTTGACACTGCGGGTGCCACGGTGGGGCGTCTGTACGCTCTTTCCACAGCGGGCAGCATTCTTGGCACCTTTTTGGGCGGCTTTGTTCTCATTTCTTTCTTCGGCAGCGCCAGCATCCTGTGGGGCGTGGCCGTCTGCATGTTGGTGCTTTCGCTGTGCAATGCGGCAAAAGGCGGCAAAATCCGCGTGGCCCTGCTGGCTCTGTGCCTCATTGGGGCTGTGGTGAACGTCATGTACGGCAGCTGGCAAGAGGGCAGAGGCGGTGTGCGCCTTGTGGAAAGCCCCTATAACAGCATCCGCATTTATGAAGGAACAGACTATGGTGAAGGCGGGCGCGCCGTTCGCCTCATGGCAACGGACCCCGGCTACAGCCAGTCTGGCATGTATCTGGATGACCCGGCCGAACTCTATTTCCAGTACACGCGCTTTTACGCCCTTGGCCCGCACTTTGTGCCGCAGGCCCGTTCTGTGCTCATGCTTGGCGGCGGGGGCTACTCCGTACCCAAGTGGATTCTGGCGGGCAAATCCGCTCTGGCTGCACCTGATGAAGTGCGCATGACCGTGGTGGAGATAGACCCGGCCATGACACGCGCCGCGCGCCGCTGGTTTGCCCTTGAAGACGACGCGCGCCTTACCGTGCGGCACGAGGACGCAAGAGCGTTTCTGAACCGACAGAACGAGCAGTATGATCTTGTTTTTGTAGATGTTTTTAATTCGCACTACGCCGTGCCCTTTCAGATGGGCACAGCCGAGGCTGCCCAGTCCTTGCGGCGGGCGGTGGCCCCTGGGGGGGCTTTGCTCATGAACGTCATTTCCGCTGTCAACGGAGAGGACGGCCGCCTGTTTCAGGGCATCTACAAGGCATTGGCAGGGGCCTTCGCCGACGTGCAGGTATACTGCGTGTCGCGCCCCGACAGGCCGGATGAAGTGCAGAACCTCATGGTTGTGGCCTTTCCTGAAAAAAGGGAAGGCATGACAGCGGCAATGCTGACGGCACAAGCCACGAGCCGCCCTGGCAGTGAGGCCGTGGCCGCCCAGTTGGCCGCACGCCACAAGGAACCGCTGGTTTTTGACACGCCGCCGCTCACCGACGATTTCGCCCCGGTGGAGCGGTATGCACTTATGCTGCTGCGTAAGTAAGCTGGTCTCCTCTTGCGGTATTGCGGCGAAAAATGTAGCCTTATGCATCAAATTTAAGGAGGCAGCATATGGAATTCAGTAGAGTTAGTCCGCTGGCTATAAGCGAAAACATCCTGTCCATGCTTGGAAACAAGGTAGCTGCCGGGCAGGAACTTACCATGGCCCAGCGTTTGATGGCTTTGTCCGCCGCGGGAGAGGTCATCTCCAGTGCGTACGGTCCCGGCCCGGCGGAAATGACCGTGAAAGCACCTCAACTTCCTGAAAATGTTAAAGGTATGCTGGCGAATTACGCCGGATAATTTCGCTCCACAAAAGGAGCGGCCATAGGCCCCGCAGGGAGAATGCATTTTGAACGAAACCATTGACGATCTTACAGTACAGTTTGAGGAAAACGGCCAGATCATTGTGAATGAGTTGGATAAGGTTGTGCTGAGCAAGGGCCTGTGGACAACCATTTTGTTCCGCTATCAGCAGTGGCAGCCCGAAAAGGACGATTTTGGCCCGGATATCTATGCTATCCGCCGTTACAAAAAATCCGGTGGCGAGTACCGTCAGCAGTCAAAGTTTACTATTTCCAGCGCAGAGCAGGCCCGCAAGATCGTCGATGCGCTCAGCAGCTGGATCAGTTAGATTTTTACGTAGCGGGTTTTGGCTTTGTTGACGTCGGTGTTTTTTGCCAGCACTGAGCATGCAAAGTCTCAAAAAGAAGCGAGCCGCAGGCCAAGGTCTGCGGTTCGCTTCTTTTGTTGAATCAATAAGAAGAGTTGTGCTTTGTGGATATGGCGGCTACTCGCGTATGAGCCGTGAAAAGAGAGGAGCGCTTTTGAGGGGGATGTTGTGCCCTTCGAGCATGGCGGCTTCTGTGACTAGCCTTGTTTGTCTCTGGGCGAGGGATGCGAAAAAGCAAGACCTCGCTGTGCAAGGAGTGTGTGCCCGCAGGGCGCAAACTGTAAGGGGCCCCTCCCCAACACAAAGCATATCCGCGTACTCAAAAATCCCTCTCCCACAAAGCGTTTACAGGGCCGCCACCTGTCCGTCGCCGCGGGGGTCGGTGGCTCCCTGCCAGACACCGTTGGGCCGCCGCAGTATGGCCCCGGCGTGGCCCATCAGTTCCGTAAAGTCGTCGAGTTGGCGCACTTCATGGCCGCGGCGGCTCAGCTCTTGTGCAATGCTTTGGGCAATGCGTCCTTCAAGCTTGAGGTCGTTGGATTCCGTTCCCCAACTGCGGCCCAAAAGCCAGCGCGGCGCGTTGACGGCGTCCTGCGGGCTCATGCCAAAGTCCACAATGCGGGTGGTCATGGCCGCGATGGTCTGTGGCTGGCCGTCGCCGCCCATGCTGCCGTACACAAGGTGGGGCCGGCCCTTTTTGAGCAGCATGGCGGGCGTCAGGGTGTGCAGGGTACGCTTGCCCGGCTGCAGGCAGTTGACGTGGTCTGCAGCCAGAGCAAAGGCGCAGCCCCTGTTTTGCAGAACAAAACCGGCCTTGCTGGCCACCACGCCTGAACCAAACTCATGATAGATGCTCTGTATGAGCGATACGGCATTGCCCGCAGCGTCCACCACGCCGAGCCAGATGGTGTCGCCGCCGGGGGGCAGCGGGGGCAGAGCGCCAGCACTTTTGTCCATACTGATACGCGCCGCCTGCTGTTGCCCGTGCTTTCTTGAGAGCAGGTGGTCTGTGGGAATGTGGGAAAATTGCGGGTCTGTCAGGTAGCGCTGCCTGTCAATGAAGGCCTCGCGGGTGGCTTCAGCCATGACATGATAGTAGTCGGCCGTGCCTTCGCCCAGGGCGCAGACATCCATCTGGTTAAGGATATTGAGAATTTCAAGGGTGGACACGCCCTGGCAGTTGGGCGGAGGCGTACAGGCGGTATAGCCCCTGTAGTCCACATGCAGGGGGGAGGTCCAGTCAGCCGTGTGGCGTGTCAGGTCTTGCTGCGTGAGCAGCCCGCCCTGCTGCCGCATGGTGTCAATAATGGCCCGCGCCGTAATGCCCTCGTAAAACTCCTCAGGTCCGTCACTGGCCAGCCGCGCCAGAGTTTCAGCCAGTTGCGGCAGGCGCATGACATCGCCAAAGTCCGGGGGGTGGCCTTGGGGCGTAAAGTAAAGTTCGCGAAAGTCGGCAGACTGGTGCAGGCGGTAGTTGGGTTTGCCGCTGCTCACAAGGGCCAGGCTGCCAGCCAGGGAGTGCGACACGGCAAAGCCCGCTTCGGCGTGCTCGCGCGCCGGGGCCAGCAGGTCGGCCCAACTGAGGGGCGAGGCCATAGTGCTCTTGCTGTGGGCAAAGGCTGCGCCCCAGCCGGACACAGCGCCAGGTACGGTCAGCGCAGCCAGAGGGCCCCGCGTGGGCACAACCGTGTGGCCGCTGGCGGCGTAGAGGGCGGCAGTGGCAGCCTCAGATGCCCGGCCGCTTCCGTTGAGCGAGCGCAGGCTTTGTGAGGCGGCGTCATAGATGAGCCAGAAATTGTCGCCGCCAAGGCCGCACATGTGGGGATACACCACTGAAAGCACGGCGGCAGCGGCAATGGCCGCGTCCACGGCGGTGCCGCCCTTGCGCAGGATGTCGCGTGCTGCCTGTGAGGCCAGGTAGTGGGGGCTTGTGACCATGCCCCGCACACTCAGAGGATTGCTGGCCGTGGAAGACGTGAAGGAATATTTGTGGCTGGATGGCATTGTAACCTCATGCTGGCTTGTCCCGTGTAATTTCTGGCGCGCCTGGCACCGGAAACGTGTTCGCAGAACAGTATGCCACAGGAGGCTGCGGGGAGCAAAGCACGGCCCGCGCCGCCGCATGAGCGGTGAACGGGTAAATCCGCCAGCGCGTCGTGGCCATAAAGGCCCGCGCCGTCGTGCGAATGGCGGGGGCTATGCGCCTTCGGCGGCTCTGGCGGCCTCTTCAGGATAAAGCGCCGTGATGCTTGCCAGAAAGTCGGTGTAGCGTCCTTCTACGATGGCTTGCCGCGCGTTGCGGGCAAGGTCGAGAAAATAGGTGAGGTTGTGCAGGGAGTTGAGCCTGAAAGACAGCAGTTCCTGACTGGCGTACAGGTGCCGCAGATAGGCGCGCGAAAAGGTGCGGCAGGTGTAGCAGCCGCAATTGGGATCCAGGGGGCCGTCGGCCTCGGCGAATTCTCTGCGTCTGATGTTGATCTTGCCCTGAGACGTATAGAGCGTGCCATTACGGGCATTGCGGGTGGGCAGCACGCAGTCGAACATGTCGACGCCTGCATGGATGCCCGTAACAATATCCAGCGGCGTGCCCACGCCCATGAGGTAGCGCGGCTTTGCGCCGGGCAGCAGCGGGGCC
>JAQVZK010000213.1 GCA_028708195.1 Desulfovibrio sp. | reverse complement strand
AGTGAAGATTTTTGCCTGAAAGTCTCCGACCTTGCGCAGGGCATCTTTGAAAAGCACACCAAGATGGCCGCCAAAACCTGCGCAGAACGTATTGCCGTCAGAGATATACTGGGCGTGCTTGAATCCGCACAAGAATCGCGAAAAACGGTTGAAGACATAGAGCGCGAAATCAGCGAAAAAATCCAGAATGATACTGGCCTGTTGACCATAGTACAGGAGCGCACAGAAGCGGCTCGTAAAGAAATTGAAAAAGAACTGCGCCTGCAGTTCAACCGCTGGTTACGCGAAAACGGCGTCTACCTGGCGCCCAGGCTGAACTTTTCTGCCCACACTCTCAGCACAAGCTTTTTTGACGCCGTGCAGGTCAAGGTTTCACGTCTGACGCTGCTTAATACTATGGATGTTGTGGCCGTGGCTGTATTGCCCGGTGTGGCGGCCTTTGCCATTGGCGAAAAAATGCTGTTTACCACAGGTGAACCCATATCTGCTGTTCTTGGCGGTGCCGCCGCCTTTGCGGGCACATGGGCCTTGGGTAAATTTGGCAAAAACTTTCTGCGGCGGCAAAAACTGCCCAAGTTTCTTCTTAATGAAAAAAACCGGGGCAAAATCACGGCCAAAAACCGGGAATACATCGAGGAAGTCTTGGGGAAGTCTTTTCAGGATATCCGGCAGGATCTTATGGAAGACGCCAGAACCAAAATCCGCTACTCCCTTAAAGCCTTGCTGCAGCGGCTGACGGTGCTGAACCATATTCGCGTCGAACGCGCCGCGGGCTCGTAGGGCTTTTTTATTTGGAATGCTTTGTGGGGGGGCTGTGGCCTCAAGGCGTACCACGGTTTCAAAGGCAATCCCGACATTTACCGGGCAGATGGTACCCCAATAGACAGATAAGGCCGCCCCTTTGACGGAGCGGCCTTGCACTTCGAGTAAGCCAAAAACCCTAAGGCATGCTGTATTCGCGCACAAAGTTGAACACGTTGCCGTCCACCTCCAGCCCCTGCGCCCTGGCCTTTCCAAACCATATCTGCGCTTCGGCCTTGTTTTCAGCCACGCCAACACCGTATTCATAGCAGGCACCCACATACCGCTCTGCCTGCGCGTTGCCCTTGTCAGCCGCAGCCTTGGCCAGCCGGAAGCTTTCTACGGGGTTTTTTGCAAAGCCGTACTTGCCCTGACCGTGGTAAAGGGCCAGGTTAAACAGGGCTTCAGCATTGCCGGCGTTGGCGGCGCGGGTCATAAGATCAACCATCGCCGCGTTATCCTTGG
Organism: Desulfovibrio sp.; assembly: GCA_028708195.1. Lineage (GTDB taxonomy): Bacteria > Desulfobacterota > Desulfovibrionia > Desulfovibrionales > Desulfovibrionaceae > Desulfovibrio. The sequence goes on along the minus strand of JAQVZK010000213.1, from coordinate 3,424 downwards.
GCACGCCCACTCCCAGTTCGTACTGATACGCCAAAAGCACCTGCGCTTCAGTGTTGTTTTGCTCCGCCGCAAGGCGAAACCACTTGGCGGCCATCTCCATATCCTGTGGCACGCCAAGGCCATTTTCATAGCAGCGGCCAAGGATGATCTGCGCGCGGGCATTACCGTCAGAGGCCAAAGGCTGCACCAGTTGCAGCACCTTCTTGTATCGGCCGATGTTGTAGGCCGTCCATGCCTCGTCGAGTTTTTTCTCCACCTGATCCACGGGCTGTGCGCCCACGGCCAGAGCGGAAAACATAAAAAACGCCATTGTCAAAAAAATCGCTGCACAGTTCTTTTTCATAAAACCTCCTCACGGCCTCGGCCAACGTGGCCGCGCCGTCTCCGTAAAGATTAGCGCCGCCAAGGGCACTTGGCAAGAGCACCGCATGGCAACAATTGATACCGCGCATGGCTTTCGGGCGTCCTAAGGGCATACCCCTTGACGCTCCGCCATCCAGCAGGCAAAAACACTGCAAGCCTTTGTTACTAGCCTTATCATTAACCCGCCGCATGGCTGGCACAGACCAGGAGGCCGAGCATGAGCCACCCCCCGCACACGCCCCCCAATAACTCCGGCGATGAGCACCAATCTCACGCCGAGAACCTGCCTGTCCCCACAGAACACCAGGCAGACAACACCAATGCCGGGGATGGGCAACGGCGCGTTATCGAAGCCGAAGTGATATTTGATTCGTCCCACGCACAACAGGATACCCATCATCCCGGGCAGACATTTGGACCAAATTCTGGTCAAAGCAGTCAGGGCAGCTACCGCCAGAACGGCTACAGCCAGGGAGGCCACGGTCAAAATAGTGCGCAGGGGCCTTTTCACCGTCGTACCTTCAATGGAGGCAACTTTGGCGGCTTCCAGGCCGGGTCGCCTCTGGGCCAGATATGGATAACAGGCCGGGATAATTCCAATGCCTGCCTGGCACCCTGCATCACCTTTGCTATTTTTCTTGTCTGCCTTGCGCAACTTGGCTTTCTTGCGGGCCTCGGTTTTGTGTTTTTTCACACCATAGGCTCGATAACTGGCACCGTTCGGCAAATGCGGCTCATGACCAGAGGTGTCATGCCCAACCTCTGGCTCTGGCGTATGGGCAACTGGATACTGTCGTTTTTTCTTACCGCATGGCTTGCCGGGGGCTTTGATTAAAGCCTGTTTGCAGCCAAATAACACAGAACGATGGCCGCATCATGACGCGCGCAAAGAATGACAATGACACCTGACTGCTGGCTGGTCTATCTGCTGGAGTGTGCGGACGGCACACTGTACTGCGGCATTACCTGTGATATGGAGCGACGCCTCGCGCAACACAACGGCTCCCTGTCTGGGGGTGCGCGCTACACGCGCGGCAGACGCCCGGTACATTTGCTGACCAGCCGAAGCTGCCCGAGCAAGTCAGACGCATTGCGCCTGGAGTGCGCCGTCAAGGCCAAACCCCGGCACGCCAAAATCACTTTCTTGCGGGATGGAGAACAATTACAATGCTGACTGTGGATGTAGCCCTGGCTTTTTTTGCCGCCTCTCTTCTTCTGGGCATAGCACCAGGGCCTGATAATATCTTTGTGCTCACGCAGTCTGCCATCTACGGCGCGGCCTCCGGCATTGTCACAACCCTCGGGCTTGTCACGGGGCTTTGTGTGCATACGGGTGCCGTGGCTTTGGGTGTTGCAGCCATTTTTCAAAGTTCTGCCCTGGCCTTCACCATACTTAAAACCGTAGGTGCCGTGTATCTGCTGTGGCTCGCGTGTCTATCATTCAAGGCAGGGGCGTCTCTGGCTGTAACCAGGGGGGACAGCGCGTCCTTCCCCGGCTACGGAGCCCTGTACCGGCGCGGCATTGTCATGAACGTAACCAACCCCAAGGTCTCGCTTTTTTTTCTCGCCTTTTTGCCGCAGTTCTGTGATCCGGCAAGAGGCAGCATGGCCATGCAGGTTCTCAGCCTGGGGCTTCTCTTCATGCTGGCATCCATAGTGGTTTTTTTCAGCGTTGCCCTCCTGGGCGGACGTCTGGCCGTGTGGTTCAACAAGTCCCCGGGAGGGCAAGTGCTTATCCATCGGGCCGCCGGTCTGGTCTTTGTAGGATTGGCCGTGGCTCTGCTTTTTACCGGTCGCTAAATTTGATCTTTGCCGTCGTTCTTGACAACTGATATGAGCAAGGGTATGTAGTCCAACTTTCGAGGTACCGCATGCAAAATTATCGCATCTCTCTCAACGACCTCCCCCCGGAGGGCAAAGAATTTAACCTGGATGATCAGGCCGTCTGGCAGAACTCCATTACCGAGTTCGGCATGGACTGTCGCGTGACAAAGCCCCTGAGCGCCAGCATCTATGTGCTGCCTACTGACGGTGGCTGGCTCGTGCGCGGCACCCTGACCGGCGGCGTGGCTCTGCCATGCAGCCGCTGTGCCGAAGACGCCATTGCCAATGTCAATGCGCGTTTTGAAGATTTTGAGCAGCAGCCTGAAAGCGATGAGCTTGATGGCCCAGGCGGACACTCCACGGCTCAGCCGCGCGAAGACACCCCCGAGAGCCGCCTTGTTTTTGATAACAATGCGCCCATGCTCGACCTGGCCGCCATCTGCTGGGAAGAACTTATGCTGGCCCTGCCCGTGACGCCCCTGTGCAACACGACATGCAAAGGCCTGTGCCCCAATTGTGGAGCCAACCTCAACGAGGGGCTCTGCGCCTGCGAGCACGAAGAGATTGACCCACGTATGGCTGTTTTGCGGGGACTGACCCTGCACAAAAATTAAAGAAACATGACAAACCGCCCCGCTTTCCCAGTGAACGGCGGCTTACAAAAAATGGTTCTCGACTGACGGATTACTGTAGACGGAGCCTAGACATTTCTAAAGTTTTTTACTAAGCTGCTGAGTCTTGCGGGCAAGCCCTTTTTTGGCGTTGCCCGCCATACCTTTGCCTTATGCGTCCGTGAGGACAGAAAAGGAGAATATCATGGCTGTGCAACAAAACAAAAAATCCCGCTCCCGCAAGGGGATGCGTCGCTCGCATGATCGTGTGGCCATTCCTGCCGTTATCTACTGCTCTTGCGGCGAACCCACCGTGCCCCATTGCGTCTGCCCCAGCTGCGGCACGTACAAGGGCCGTCAGGTCATCGCCAAGACAGATAGCGAGTAATGAACGAGCGCCCCATCATCGCCGTGGACGCCATGGGCGGAGACTTCGGTCCCTCCGTGGTGGTACCGGGTGCCGTCGCGGCTGCCCGGCTTTATGATTTGCATGTCCAGCCTGTGGGTGACACCCCCAAGCTGGAGGTCGAGCTTGCCAAGCTTGACCTTCAAAACGTGCATTTTGATATTGTTCAGGCCGATGATGTGGTGCACATGAATGAGAAACCCTCAGACATTCTGCGTCG
>JAQVZK010000212.1 GCA_028708195.1 Desulfovibrio sp. | reverse complement strand
TTTCGGCCGTAAAGGGTTCGCACGCGGCAAACACCGCGCTCAGGGCGCGCAAATGCGCCTTGCCGCCGTCTGTCAGATGCTTGGTGGCGTCTTTTTCGGCGTACTCAAGTTCAGCGGCGAGGACCAGCAAGGGACGGAAGCTTTCGGCCAGCGCCTTGAGGTTGTTGGCGCGCTCACGAAACATGAGGCACAGGGGCTCAAGCTTTTCTTGCGTAAGAGCACCAAGGCCAGCCTGTTCCACAAAGGGGGCCGTCAGCGCAGCCAGCTCGGCCAGGGGCATTTCGCGCATGAAGTGTGCATTGCACCATTCCAGCTTGGCAGGGTCAAAGGCCGCGGCAGCGGGATTGAGGTTGCTGCCGTCAAAATATTCCACCAGCTCTTCGGGCGTGAACAGCTCCTGATTGCCGTGGGACCAGCCAAGGCGCACCAGATAGTTCACAAGAGCCTGCGGCAGCAGGCCGTCCTGCTGGTATTCAATAACAGCGCGCGCGCCGTGCCTTTTGGAAAGCTTTTGGCGGTCAGGGCCAAGAATCATCGGCACATGGCCAAAGCGCGGCACAGACAGCCCCAGGGCTTCATAGATAAGAATCTGGCGCGGCGTGTTGGAAACGTGGTCGTCGCCACGGATCACGTGGGTGATGCCCATGTCGTGATCGTCCACCACCACGGCCATATTATACGTGGGCATGCCGTCGGCACGCCGGATGACCATATCGTCCAGTTCGCCCACGTCTACCGCGATCTTGCCCTTGACCAGATCGTCAAAAACCACCTTGCCCGCCTGAGGCGCTTTGAGGCGCACACAGCGCCCTTCGCCGGGGCCGAGGTCGCGAGTGCGGCAGCAGCCGTTATAGCGCGGCTTGAGCCCTTTTTGCCGGGCTTCTTCACGCATGGCCTCAACCTCGTCGGGCGTGCAGGAACACCAGTAGGCGTGGCCGTTTTCAAGCAGCTTGTCCACATAGGTATTATAGAGGTCGGTGCGCTGCGTCTGATAGGCCAGCTCTCCGTCCCAGTCCAGACCAAGCCAGCGCATGGAGGCCAGAATGGAGTCGGTGTATTCCTGCTTGGAGCGCAAAATGTCCGTATCTTCAATGCGCAGATGAAAGCGGCCGCCAAAGTGGCGGGCCAGAAGCCAACTGAAAATGGCGGTGCGTGCGCCGCCGATATGCAGGTGCCCCGTGGGGCTGGGGGCAAATCGTGTAACCACTTGCGTCATGATGTTATCCTTGACTGAGCTTGTGAGGCTAAAAGGGCCGCGCCCTGTTCACCCCGTATATCCATTGATTTTTTGCGCAAACGCCGCAGGCAGACCGCCCTGCCCAATGCCCGGCCAAAACTCCGGCCAGGGCCCCGGCATGATCCACCGCGCGGTTCAGAGAGGTCAGATACCCGCACCGCCCTCGTTGTCCGCGCTTCCGCCCCGCTCATCACAGGTACGGGCAAGGCGCTTGAGGGTAAGGGTCAGCTCCCTGACGTCGATGGGTTTGGTCAAGTGGACGTTCATACCCGCCTGAAGGCTGAGCTCTGCGTCACCGCGCATGGCGAAGGCCGTCATGGCCACAATGGGCACATCTGCGGCACCGGGCAGGCCGCTGGCCCTGATCTCGCGCGTGGCTGTGTAGCCGTCCATAACGGGCATCTGAACGTCCATAAGCACAAAGTCGATATGGCCCGCATGTTGCCGCCAGGCATCAAGGGCTTCCTGACCGTTGCTCACGGCCATGCACTCCACCCCCATACCGCCCAGCAGCACTTCCATAATTTCACGGTTGATGTCCCCGTCTTCAGCCATGAGCACGCGCAGCCCGCGCAGGCAGACAAATTCCTCCTGCTGATCGGCCTCGACGAGGTCAGGCACAAACACGTCGTCCTGCCCCACGCCAAAGGGCAGCTCCACCGTAAAAACGCTGCCCTTGCCAGGCTCGCTCTGAACATTTATACGCCCGCCCATAAGCACGGCCAGGCGCCGGCAAAGCGCAAGCCCCAGACCCGTGCCGCCGAAACGGCGGGTAATGGACGTGTGTGCCTGGGAAAAAGGCGTGAAGACGCGCGCCTGTTCTTCCACGCTCATGCCTATGCCTTCGTCGCTCACGATGCAGGCCAGGGTGACGCCATTACGCTTGCGGCGCACCAGTTGAAAATCTATGTGCACCGTGCCACGGGTTGAAAACTTGATGGCATTGCCGCCCAGGTTCAACAATACCTGGCGCAAGCGCAGGGCATCGCCCGTCAATGTGCGGGGGATGCGGGGGTCGATGTGGCTCTCAAGCGTGTAGCTTTTGTGCTGTATTCGCGGACGCAGCAGGGCGAGCACAGCCTCTAGCTCGTGCTCGGGCTGGAAGGGCAGGTTCTCCAGCTCCATATGGTCGGCCTCAATCTTTGAAAAATCCAGAAGGTCGTTGATAATATCCAGCAAAGACTCGCAGGTGGAATGAATTTTTTCCACATAGTCTCTCTGCTGGAGATTGAGGTCTGTATTGAGCACCAGATGGGCCATGCCCATGATGCCGTTCATTGGCGTGCGTATCTCGTGGCTCATGTTGGCAAGAAAGATGCTCTTGGCCGCGTTGGCGGCCTCGGCGCTTTCCTTGGCCTCGCGCAGCATGCGCTCATGCTGGCGGTGCTTTGTCACGTCGCTCACGTAGCCCGCGATGCGCGGTTCGTCCTGGGTGCCCACCACTTCGTAGGCCAGGGCAAACCAGCAAAGGCCGCGCCAGGGGTGCTCAACGCGCAGCTCCACATGCTCCTGAAGGCCCACAGACCAGCCTTCAGCGCGGCAGAGGTTGCGCCAGCGCCGCCTGTCTTCGGGCAGGATGCACTTTTCAACAGCCTCAAGGCGCTCTTCTGCACTCGCGTCTTCACGCAGGCCGAACTGCTCGTAAAAAACCTCGTTGCAGGCAAACTGCAGCGTGCCCTCATGGCGGCCCAGTTCAAAAACTCCCAGCCAGCCCAGGCGGCAGGCCAGCGAAAGCCGTGACAGGCTCTCACGCAAAGCCTCATGGGCGGCGTGCAGTTCGTTTATATCCTGATGGTAGCCAGCAAGGCGCAGAACCTGATCGCCTTCTTGAGAAATACGCCTGCCCCCGCAACGAACCCTGAAGGTGCCCAGTTGCGGATGGTTGTAGGAGTAGCGCATTTCGTGCATTCCGGTGTGTTTTTTGAACTCCTCAATGCTGGCCCAAATGCGGTCCATGTCGTGACTGTTCACATGAGCGCGCCAGAATTCGGCGCAGTCTTCCGGGCTGATATCATCGGGCACGCCCAACAGGCGGCGCGTAACTGCATTGGTAAACAGGCGCATCTGCCCGGAAGCCATGTCAATCTCAAGAACCCAGAGACCAACGCTGGCTGCAGCCATGGCCTCCTGTCTCCAAGAAAGTCCTTCCCCAAAGCCCTGCTGAGCCTCTAACACCATTGTGCCTCCATAGACTTGAAGTGCAGGCTAGCGCTTTTGGCCCCGCAATACAATGCCGTTTTGCACCACCGCCTTGATATCTGCCCCACCCGACGTTTCTTTTTGCGGCCTTGCCTGAAATGTCCGCGCATTGTCGTCAGTTTGACGCCATGCTGTCTTGCGCGCCGCATGGCGGGGTGCTAATTTGAACAGCTACTGACATAACGGATATTTTGCCACAGGGTGGGGATGGCGCCCATGCAGCGCAGTCGCTCACCCGCAACTAAGGAAGACACATGAACAACGCCAAAGTTGTTATCAAGTACGGCGGGCACGCCATGGACAAGCCCGAACTTTGCACTGCCTTTGCCACTGACCTGGCCCAGCTTTCGTCTCAGGATATGGGTATTGTGGTGGTGCACGGCGGCGGGCCCCAGATTTCGGCGCTGCTGTCACGCCTGAATATTGAAAGCCGCTTCGAAGACGGCTTGCGCGTTACCGACGCAGCCACGATGGAAGCCGTGGAGATGGTTTTGTGCGGCCAGGTAAACAAGGCCGTTGTGGCCTCCTTTGCGGCACGCGGTGTACGGGCGGCGGGCATTTCGGGCAGAGACGGCAATTTGCTGCGCGCCGCGGTAAAAAACCCCGCCCTGGGCCTTGTGGGCGAGGTGGAAGCCGTTGACCCCGCCCTGGCCCTGTGCCTGCTCGAGGCGGGCTTTGTGCCTGTGGTTGCGCCGGTGGCCAACGGCCCCGACGGTCAGGCTTTGAACATCAACGCCGACACGGCCGCGGGCGCTCTGGCCGGAGCCCTGGCGGCGGATTATTTTGTGCTTATTTCTGACGTGCCGGGCGTGCTTGACGCTGAAGGCAGGCTTATTACCAGCCTGACCCGTAATGAGATCGAGAAGCTTAAGGCAGAAAATGTTATTACCGGCGGCATGATACCCAAGGTGGCATCCTGCCTGCACGCCCTGGACGCAGGCTGCCAGCGCGCGCTGATTCTCGATGGCCGCGCGCCCTCAAGCCTGCGCCGCTACCTGCTGGACGACGCTCCGCTGGGCACTGTGGTTGTGAAGTAAGGCCACGGCTGAATATGAAGTGAGCCCGCGAGTGGCTGCAAGGTAAACCCGCGAGTGACAAAACTACAGGCGGCAACCGGAAATTCCGGTTGCCGCCCAGAATGACATAAAAACTTTATAGAGCCATAAAACTAGCGCTCGCTACCCGCCGCGACGCACCCACCAGTCCTTTTCAACGCGCCCGTACCACCATCTGTTATGGTCGGTGCGCAACACAACCTC
>JAQVZK010000211.1 GCA_028708195.1 Desulfovibrio sp. | reverse complement strand
GGACCGTAAACGCCGTAGGTATGTCCGGTGATCCAGCCGGCGTCGGCTGTGCACCAGTATACGTCGTCGTCGCGCATGTCGAAGCACCACTGGGTGGTGTGGGCCGCGTAGGTCAGATACCCGCCTGTGGAATGCATGACACCGGTGGGTTTGCCCGTGCTGCCGCTGGTGTGCAGCAAAAAGAGCGTGTCATTGGAGTCCATCGGTTCGCAGGGAAAGTCGGGGTTCAGCGTAAAATCGTCAATAAGGTCGTGCCACCAGATGTCGCGGTTGCGCTGCATGTGGACATTGTCAATGCCCGCGTGCTTGACCACCACCACGTGAGCCACAGACGGGCATTTTTCAAGAATGGGGTCAATGTTGGCCTTGAGCGGCTTGAATTTGCCGCCCCGCACTGCGGCGTCAGCCGTGATGACCACGCGCGCCTTGCAGCCCAAAATACGGCTGCGCACCCCACCTTCGGCATAGCCGGAGAAGATGGCCGTGTGTATGGCCCCAATGCGGGCGCAGGCCAGCATGGCAATGAAGAGCTCAGGAATCATTGGCATGTACAGGGCCACATGATCGCCCTTGCGGATACGCAGCGAGCTCAGGGCGTGGGCAACCCGGCAGACTTCAGTGTAGAGCATCTGATAGGTATAGCAGCGAACATCGGTTTCTTTTTCGCCCTGCCAGATGAGGGCGGCTTTGTTGCGGCGGCCAGAAATAAGGTGTCTATCTATGCAGTTGAACGAGGCATTCAGTTTGCCCCCGGTAAACCACTTGTACTTATGATTTACTTCATCAGCTTCTAGAACCTTGTCCCAGCGTTTGAACCAATGGACCAACTGCGAAGCCCGAGCTCCCCAAAAGTCACTTGGGTCTTCTAAGGCGCAACGGCACAGTGCGTCGTATTCTTCTGTTCCGCAAACCCAGGCAGATGTTTTGCCGTGTTCTGGTGGAAGATAGCTACGACTTTCATTTAACAGTGTCGTGATCCGTTCCTGAGACATGATCCAGACCTCCATCCTGTGAAAACAGTAAATTGAAAAGTTGAGAATTCGCCATGATACTGGAGTAAAGAGATTTTAAATTACAGTCAAGGGCCAGATTATTGTTTGTGCTTTCAGTCATGGTTGTGAAAAAAGTATCATGATTCCAAAAATTTGCCTTATTTCTCCAGTTGGCGCGGATTGTAACGCCATTACAATTGAAGAAAATTTTCACAAATGATGTATAAAAAATATAAAAATTTTTAAGCTTTTTTGTGACGGTGTATTTGCTGGTACTCAAAGACTGCCAAGAATGCCCAAAAACAGCATGATGCCGCCAGGTTCTTGTCACAAATCAAAAACATAGGTGGGGTGTGCATGATTCTGGGCTGTAATTGCCCGTATTCACGCCGAGGATCAAAAACTTTGAGCAGAAGGGTGCGCCTGTGTAAAAACGGAACGCATCAGGCAACGGGTTAACGTGTGCTTACAGCTAGAATGAGCGGTGGGAAGAGCAGGGCAGCATGAAACCACGGTCGAGCAGCAGGCGGGCCAACTGGGTGACGGGCAGGCCCACCACGGTGCTCCACGAGCCTTCAATCCTGTCTACAAGAAAGGCCCCTTGCCCCTGAATGGCATAGGCACCGGCCTTGTCTCGGGGCTCGCCAGTCTCCACATAGGCTCGCAGGACGTTTTCAGGCCAGGGGTGGAAAAAAACGCGGCTTACGTCACTAAAAACCAGCTCTTCTGCGCCCGCAAAGCTCTCCGTTGCATCCATTGGCGCATTATCCGCTTGCGGCGGCAACAGCAGGCATACGGCGCTGATGACCTCGTGCCCCCGTCCTGAAAGGCGGTGCAGCATATCCAGCGCATGGGGGGAATCATCCGGTTTGCCCAGAATGTCCCCGTCCACAGTTACAACGGTGTCGGCAGCAAGAATGATGGCTCTGTCGTGAGGGCGTACCTTGCCTGTGGCGGATGCGCCGGGCAGGCCCGCAGCCACGGCATGCGCCTTGGCTGTTGCAGCTCTGCGGGTATAGGCGTCAGGATTTTCCCCAGGGGCTGGCAGAGGTTCTGCTCCATCCGGGCGGGCCAGCTCAAAGGGCAGCCCCCATTCAGACAAAAACAGCCGACGGCGTGGCGAGGCAGAAGCCAGCACCAGCCTGTAGCCGGTGGCCAGTGCAAAAAGCGGTAAGCGTGAAGAAGGTTGGGTGATCATTGGTGTACGTGGGCAGATGCTTGCTTGCGGCAGTTAGGCAGGGGTATGGCGCAGAAGTTCCCTGTCTTGCAGGTCCAGCACGCGAAACAGGCCGTTTTCATAAATACCATAGCTGCGGGGGGAGTCGCCCTTGGGCAGCGACAGGGAGCCGGGGTTCCAGAAGTGCAGGCCGTCAAGGGTTTCGCCGCGCGGAACGTGGGTGTGCCCACGTAAAATCACAGTGCCGGGCTTGAAGCCAGGGCAGGGGGGATTTTCTGGCAGACGGTGCCCGTGGCATGCATAGATGCTCAAGCCGTCACCTTCAAGCCATGCCGATTCGGCTACGTGAAAGGGCAAAAGCCCCAGGTCCACTTCAGCATCGCAGTTGCCGCGCACGGCGGTAACCGGACAGGGCAGGGTGTTCAGATCGGGCATTTCACGCATGACTGACCTTGTGTCATAGCCCAAGGGTAATGGATTGCGCGGGCCGTGGTACACAAGGTCACCCAACAGCACCAGCATGCTGGGCTCCACCTGACGCGCTTTTTCCACCAAAAAGCGCAGGCTTTCGATGGATCCGTGCAGGTCGGAGGCTATGAGCAGACGCATCAGGGGCGTTCCTTGGCCTGGGGATGCTGGGCACTCCAGGTGGGCATGTCCACCGCTTCTTCCACCAGCATGACGGGTATATCTTCACGAACAGGGTACACAACCTGACAGGCCGCGCAGGCAAAACCCGCCGTGTTTTCATTTTCTTCAAGAGCAGCAAGGCCGCCAAGGCATTTTGGGCAGGCCAGGATACGCAAAAGTTCTTCAGTGTTCACGGGCATATATTTCCTCTCATATCAACGTGGGCAACAACTATACAGCGATGTGCCGCTCAGTTCAAGGCTTGCACCGTATTGATATTTTGCGCTATTAATAAAAACTCACCTAAGTAAGGTTTATGATGTATGGAATTGATTGACCTGCATACCCACACTACTGCCTCTGATGGCACAGACCCGCCGGCACAGCTTATGGCCAAAGCCGCCCAGGCGGGACTGAAGGCCGTTGCCGTTACAGACCACGATACGCTTTCGGGTCTGGATGAAGCGGCTGAAGCCGGGCGGGAGTATGGGGTAGAACTTATACGCGGCTGCGAAATTTCTTCGGGCACGGAGCTTGGCGAGTTGCATATTCTGGGGCTCTGGCTGCCAGAACACTCCGAGATCCTGCAGGAAAAGCTGGCATTTTTGCGGCTCAAACGCGCCGAGCGCAACGAGGGCATCGTGCGCAAGCTTCAGGACCTTGGGCTGGACATTACAATGCAGGAGGTGCTGGCCACCGCCAAAGGCGAAAGCGTGGGCAGGCCCCACATTGCAGAAGTGCTGCTGCGTAAGGGATACGCCAGAAACTCTCGTGAAGTGTTCAAGGAGTATCTGGGCTGCCACGGCAAGGCTTATCTGCCCAAGGAAGTGCTTGAACCGGAAGAAAGCGTGCGGCTTCTGGCGGATATGGGGGCAACCGTAAGTCTGGCGCACCCCATGCTGTGGAAAGGACCGCCCGGCTGGATAGATACCCAGATAGCACGGCTTAAGGATTGCGGCCTGAACGCCATTGAAGCCCTGCACAGCGAACATTCCGAAGCGGATGTGCGCGCCTGCCTGGCACTGGCCAAGCGCTTTGGTTTGGGGGTCAGCGGCGGGTCGGATTATCACGGAGAAAACAAACCCGCCATCCAGCTTGGCAAAGGCTACGGCAAACTGCGGGTTGGCGTTGATGTGCTCAACAGCCTGCGCGAGCGCCGTGTGGCAGCAGGCTTGCCCGTCTGACAAAACTTTGGGCAGCGGCTGTTCTTCTGTTTTTTTGGGGAGTGACTCTTTTGCAAAAGGGTATCCTCCCCCCTTCCCCTAACACTCTTATATTATATCAGAATGCTATAGGGAGCCTCCTGCAGGCTGCAAGAAAACACGTCGCTTGTGCCCTGTGGGTACGGCGGCTTTGTTTTTTCTTTGGTTTGAGCCGCCTGCGCGGCGCGCAGCCACCCGCTCCTAATCAAAAATAGTCAGAAAAGTAGGGCTTATCTGGAGGAATCAACGCTTCAAGCGTCTTGAGCAGGTGATAGTCCATATCAATGCGGTCATTGTTGTAAAGGTAGGTCGGCCGCTTATACCCCATAAGCATGGTTGTCAGTGTCTGGATATCCAGCGCGATGCGATGCCCCGAATGGCAAGTGGTCACCTTTTCGCAGACAGCCTTGTCGTCTTGCCAACTCACATGAAAGATGCCGTTATTCCAAGGGGCAATGGGGTCTTTGACCTCAAAATCCAGGGTAAGCCTGGGGTCATTGAACTGAAAAGGATAAAATTCCATAAAGCGCTGCACATCAACGATGCGCGCCATGCCGTAGGGCTGGATTGTCTCGTCAATTTCGCTGTCTTCAAGCTGAAAGGCCAGGGCTTCACCCGTGTAGTTTGCGCCCTCGACCTTTGTAATCATTGAAAAATGCGCGCTGATATAGTTCCAGATACCGTATTTGGCCTCCTGGTTCAGGTAAACCATTTCCTTGATGC
>JAQVZK010000210.1 GCA_028708195.1 Desulfovibrio sp. | reverse complement strand
AAAACGCAGTTCGTCTTCGTCCATAGTCTGCCCGGCACCACGCCGGATGGCGCTCACCAAGGCCCGCTGCGCCACTGCCTGTTCTTCGAGGGAGCGGCGAAACCGCGCCCCAAGGCCGTCAACGCGCAATTGCGCCGTGCTAAGCTGCGACTGTGACGCGCCAGATTCACGCAACTGATCGTATTCAAACACCGCTTCGGCCATCTGGCCGTTAATATCCACCGTACTTTGGGCAGCGGCGTCCACCTGACGCAGGCGCGCATCAAGATCAGGCGTTGCGGCAACGCCTTCCAGCGCACCTGCAAGCATCACAAAACGGCCAGCCAGCGCCATATATAGCTGGCGCGTCTGCTCGGGGGTAAAGTCCTTGGCTCTGGCTTCACGGGCCACATCTTCCATAAATCTGTCCACATACAGGCTGTACAGACCTTGCAGCATGGTGGGGTGAAAGGCATAGCGCAAAAGAGCCGCCCTGCCGCCGGTTTCGCCGTCAGCAATGCCAGTAAGCTTTGTGCCGAAACGCTGGTTGACGTTCTGCACCGTAACATTGAGCGTGCCCGCGCGCTGGCCGGGTTTGAAGCGCGAAACAAGATAGGCCGCCAGGCTCTCCACAAATTGCGGGCGTACGCGGCTGTCTTCTGTCACGCGCGGGGGCAGGCTCGCTGGCGCAAAGGCTCCGTCTGTGGCTGCAAGCTCATTTCCGGGTGTGGATGTGCCCGCCAAAGGCCCCACAGCGCCCTGCACGTTTTGCCCCGCCAGGGTGCCCGGCGCAGTATAAGGGCTGACAACCGAAGGCGGTGGTGGCGGCGGCGCATCACGAAAAACACCGCTCACACCAGCCAGGGGCGTGCCGCTGGTGGCGTTGTCGATGACAGTGGCTGCCTGTTCGCGCCACTGATCGCGGGTGTCTTTATCCCGGGTGAGCCAAAAGGCGGCTCCCCCCACCAGCAATACCGCCAGCAGGGCCAATGCCACGACCTTGCGCCCACCCTTGCCCGGTGCAGGATCGGGAAGATTGACAATACCCGGCACCCCGGATTCTCTTTTTTCCAGCTTCATGCGCAACTCCTTCTGCGGTGGCGCGCGAAAATATACCAGCACACTGCGGCGCAAAACTCTACGCTGCCGAGCTCTGAGCCATTAAGGGCGCTCCTATACGGTGCCCACACCGCTTAGCTGATGCTAGCATTGCTTTTATGGGCTGTGAAGACTTTTTCTAGACTCGTCGCAGACCTGAACGGCCATTGACAACAGCACATTGCGCCCGGCAACAGGGAGAGCTATAGTGTTCCTCTGTTCGCCGATATTATTGCTAACCACTACTAAAAGAGGCTCGCGTGTTAACTCCTCCTAACATTCTCACCATTGCCGGGTCCGACTCTGGCGGTGGTGCGGGCATCCAGGCAGACCTGAAAACCATCATGGCCTTGGGCGGCTACGGCATGAGCGTCATTACGGCTCTTACCGCCCAGAACGGCCAGGGGGTCACGGGCATTCACGCTCCTGACCCGGATTTCGTGGCTCTGCAGCTACATACTGTGCTTGACGGCTTTCCTGTGGCGGCCGCAAAAACGGGCATGCTTTTTTCTGCTGACATTATCCGGGCGGTGGCCCCGGTACTGCGCCGGCGCAGTTTTCCTCTGGTTGTTGACCCTGTTTCCGTGAGTCAGAGTGGCAGCCGCCTTTTGCAGCAAGACGCCGTATCCGCCCTTGTGAACGATATCTTGCCCGGCTGCGACCTGCTGACACCCAACACGCCCGAAGCCGAAATGCTGACCAACATGACCATAGAAAATATGGACGATGTGGCCACTGCAGGCGAAAAACTGCTGCAAATGGGCGCACGAGCCGTGCTTATCAAGGGCGGCCATATGGAAAGCAGTATTGTCGTCACCGACTGCCTGTGTATGGAAGGCCAGCCCCCCAAGGCTTTGCCGCAAGCCAAGGTTGATACGACAAACAACCACGGCACAGGCTGTACGCTTTCTGCGGCCATAGCGGTGGGCCTTGGCAAGGGGCTGCCTTTGCAGGTGGCCATAACGCGGGCACAGGAGTATCTCAACCTCGCCCTGCGCCGCAGCTACAGCCCTGGCCAGGGATCTGGGCCGGTCAACCATGCGGCAGGTCTGAACCTATAGGTGTCGGATGGCACGTGGATGCAGGGGCCGGTCAACCTGCCCTGTGACGCCCGGCTGCGCCAGCCGGGCTTGCTGCGTCTATATATATGGTAGAAAGATCACGCTGCTTCGCATGGCGCAAACCGCACAACAGCTTGGCCCGCTGTTTGCAACCGTTGAAAACGGATGCCCCGCAGGTGTCAAAAAAAAGGCGGTATGCGCGTGCCCTTCCGTTTCAAGATGCAAAAAGTGCTGGATTACCGCGAGCAGCTGGAAGAAGAGGCCAAGGTCAACCTGGCTATCCAGCGGGCCCGTCTGGCTGAAGCCCAGGACAGCCTTGATAGAATCAAAGCCGAACTGCACCAGGCAGAGGAGCGCATGCTTGGGTCAGTTCTTATGGATGCCGCCGAACGCTGGCTGCTTGAGCAGTATGTCAAAGGTCTGCGGGCCGATGCCGCCCACGAAGCCCTGCAGGTTCGCATGCTGGAACAACTGGCTGAAGAAGCCCGTCAACTGCTGGCTGAACGCGCCATCGACAAAAAATTGCTGGAAAAGCTCAAGGAAAGGCAGAAACAGCACTATGTTCGTGAGGAACAATTGAAGGAGCAACGCACCAATGACGAAACAGCAACCCTCCGCTACAAAGCTCCGACTCTCTAAGCTGTTCCGCTGTCTGGCGGTACTTTGCTTCATCAAGCTTTCCATGCTCTGCATGCTGCTTCTTGATGTGCCCCTGCCCTCGTGGCTTGGCGGCGCGCCTTCACAAACAGCCTTTGTTCCCCCTGCTGATCCACTTTCTGACACGGCTGTTATGGAAAAATTGACAGCGCTTGTGGCGGCAAGCCGTCAGAACGACGACAAGAGCGCCGCGGGCACTGATCTGCCCGCCAGCCCGCAAGAAGCGGCCGGTACTGCCGCAACTGGAGACGCAGCTAGAGACGTAGAAATTGCCGCTGGCGCTGCCGCAAAGACTGCCGCAGGTACAGGCACTGTTGTTCCGCTTGCCAGGGATCAGGCCAGCGCGCCACAGGGTTCGGCTGCCGCAAGAATTGCGGCTGCGGCCCAACCGCACAGCCCCGCCCCAATGCAGGGGCGGCTTGTAGACAATGATGCCCTGCCAGCGCCGCTTGTGCCTGCGGGTGCGTCGTCGGTAAGTCATGCCGCCGAGCAGCAACTTTTTATTCCGCCAAACATCAGCCAGCCCCAACCCCTGCCAGCACCCCTGGCCCAGCCTGGCCTCAGCGCGCCAAAACAGAACAGTCATTCCAGCGCAAACGCCGCAGTGAAGAGCCCTGGCGAATCCAGCTGGCTTGACGCTCTTGGTCGGTTGCCCATCCCGGCACTCGGCAGTGTGCAGGCTGCCCACGCCGCTGCCCAGGATATGCCCGTGCCGCAAACGCCGCCCTCGGGCCAAACAACTCCCTTTGCTCCTGCCGCGCAGGCCGCGCCCTATTCTCTGCCCGGTGCGCCGGAAATTCCGGCCAGCATTCCCCGTGGTCAGGGTATGGACGGCGCGCCCCTGCCGCCACGCAGCGCGCAAGGTGCCAATGCCCAAGGCGCGGGAGCCACCCCCCCTCTGCCCATGAGCAGCCAGACTGGCGCACCAACGCCTCCTTCTCCTGCGGTGCGTCCGGCGCAGCCGTCAACTGACCCCAATATCAAGGCGCAGGAACTGGCCCGCCAGCAGCAGGACATTCTCATGCTGCGCCAGCAGATGGACCAGCGCCTCAAGGACATGCAGAACGCCGAACAAAAAATGAAGGATATGATCCGCGAAGCTCGCGGCCTCGAAGACGAAAAAATCCGCCGTCTCATCCTCACCTATACCCAGATGAAGCCAAAGGCTGCCGCCAAGGCGCTGGAAAGCATGGACGAACGCGTGGCCGTACGCCTGCTCATGGGCATGTCGCCCAAGCAGTCAGGCGATATCCTCACCTACGTCAACCCGGCCAAAACAGCCAAGCTGACGGAAATTATCACTCGCATGAAGCTGCCCCAATAATGCGCCTCAGACTTCTTGTTTCTTATGTGGGCACGGCCTACAGCGGCTGGCAAATACAAGAAAAACCCAAGCCGCCGCCAACAATTCAGGGCGCGCTTGAGGCCGCCCTGTTCAGGCTTACAGGCCAGCTCATACGGGTGCACGGCTCTGGCCGCACTGACTCCGGCGTGCATGCCCACGGTCAGGTGGCGCATTGCGACGTGCCCGACTCCCGCGTGGGGTTTGACTGGCGGCACAGCCTCAATGCCGTGCTGCCGCGTGACATCCGCGTGCTCGAGGCACACCAGGCGGCTCCCGACTTTCACGCCCGCAAAGACGCCCTGCGCAAAACTTATGCCTACCAGTTCTGGCAGGAACGCCATTTTTTGCCGCCCCACCTTCGCCCCTTTGTCTGGAACTGCGGCCCCCTCAATCAGGATGCCATGCACAAGGCCATCCCCTATCTGCTGGGTACTCATGACTTCGCTGGCCTGCGCAACGCGGGCACAGATGTAGAAAATACCGAGCGCACACTGCTTGGCGCCCGTCTGGAACAGTTACCCCCCTGTGAATTTTACCCGCCCCATGCCCCCATGCTTCGCCTTGCGGTCACGGCTGACGGGTTTCTCAAACCG
>JAQVZK010000209.1 GCA_028708195.1 Desulfovibrio sp. | reverse complement strand
CTGTTGGAAGCCGCCTGAACATCACCGGCGACCGCGTCTTTGTTAACGTGGACAAGTACGGCAACACGTCTTCGGCTTCTATTCCCTTGGCCATTTCGGAGGCCCGTGCCGCCGGACGCATCAAAACCGGTGACCGCCTGCTTGTCACGGCTTTTGGTTCGGGTTTGACCTGGGGCGCGGCTCTGCTGCGGTTTTAATCTTTTCAGGACGTTCCGCGCCAAGGCCCAGCCTGCACCCAATTTTTCGCGCGGATTTTACACAAAGGCCGCATGTGGCAGCCAGCCTTCAGGGCGGCATTTCCAAGCCAGAGCGCAGTTTTGCTGTAGGACATATTTGATATTCCTTGTTCTCTCTGGCATTGAAATCAATGTATGGTCACGCTATAAACAGCACTCTTAGCAAAGGCAGAACGAGCATGAGTACAGAGCATTCCACGCCCACCGGCACGCCCACAGCTCTTGTGACTGGTGGCTCGCGCGGTATTGGGCGGGCTATTGCCCAAACCCTTGCCCGCGACGGTTTTCAGGTTTTTCTTACCTATGTGAGCCGCCCAGCTGAAGCGGAACAAGTGGTTGACGAAATCAAGGCAGCAGGTGGACAGGCAAAGGCTTTTGCGCTGGACGTCAGCGACAGCACCGCTGTTGCGGACTTTTTTTCTCGCGAAATCAAGGAGAACGTCTGTCTTTCTGTGCTTGTCAACAATGCGGGCATCACCAAGGACGGTTTTCTTGTCCGCATGAAGGACGAGGATTTTGACAAGGTCATCAGCGTCAATTTGCGCGGTGCTTTTGTCTGCACCCGTGAGGCCGCCAAGATCATGAGCAAAAACCGCAAAGGCCGCATAGTAAATATTTCTTCGGTGGTGGGTCAGATTGGCAATGCAAGCCAGGTCAACTACTCCTCAGCCAAAGCCGCCCTGTTGGGGCTTACCAAATCCTGCGCCAAAGAACTGGCCGCACGGCAGATTACGGTTAACGCTGTGGCACCTGGCTTTATTGAAACGGACATGACCGCTATCCTCAGCGACGACGTGCGCAAGGGCTATGAAGACTCCATTCCGCTCAAGCGCATGGGCACAGCTCAAGAAGTGGCCGAAGCTGTGGCCTTTCTAGCATCAGACAAATCCTCCTATATCACCGGGCAGGTGCTTGGTGTAAATGGGGGAATGTACTGTTAGGCGGAGCCCCGAAGACACTCCCGGCACCCCGAGACCGGGTTTTGGAATGATCATTAAAATTACCTGGAGGATAACATGTCTGATGTCGCTGAAAAAGTTAAAAAAATCATTGTAGACCAACTGGGCGTGAGCGCTGATGAAGTGAAGCCCGAAGCCAGCTTTGTGGAAGACCTGGGCGCGGACTCCCTTGACCTGACCGAACTGATCATGGCCATGGAAGAAGAGTTTGAGATCGAAATAGCTGACGACGATGCCCAGAAGCTTCTGAAGGTTCAGGACGCCATTTCCTATATTGAAGAAAAGAAATAGCCCAGGTTTTTTTGTCAGATCTGCAGCGAGTAAGGGGGGCTGCAAGCCCCCTCCCGCTTCAAAGGAGCATGCATGACCCGTCCCCGCGTAGTAATCACTGGTGTTGGTGGCGTTACGCCCCTCGCCAACGATATTGAGAGCACCTGGAAAAAACTGCTCGCAGGCGAGTCGGGCATTGCGCCCATCACGCTTTTTGACGCTTCGGCCTATGACTCACGAGTCGCTGGCGAAGTGAAAAATTTTGTGCCCGAAGATTTCATGCCCGCCAAACAAGTGCGACGCATGGACCGCTTTACCCAGTTTGCCGTGGCTTCGGCCCAGATGCTGCTCAAGGATGCGGGCTATGAAGTGACGGACGCCAATGCCTATGACCTCGCCGTAATCCTCGGCATTGGCCTTGGCGGCCTACACACACTTGAAACGTACCACGCCAAACTTTTGGAATTCGGCCCGGGTAAAATTTCGCCCTTCATGATTCCCATGCTTATTTCCAACATGGGCCCGGGGCAAATCTCCATTTTTACTGGAGCCAAAGGCCCCAATATTGTCACCACCACGGCGTGTGCCTCGGCTATTCACGCTATGGGCACGGCATTCAGCGAAATTCTTTTGGGCAGGGTCAAGGCTGCTATCAGCGGTGGCGTTGAAGCCACGGTGACCCCCCTTGGTGTGGCGGGCTTCACGGCGCTCAAGGCGCTTTCAACCCAGCACAACGATGAGCCAACCAGGGCTTCGCGTCCCTTTGACGCCAACCGTGATGGCTTTGTTATTGGTGAGGGTGCCGGGCTGCTGCTGCTTGAAACGCTGGAATCAGCGCAGGAGCGCGGCGCGAAAATCTACGCAGAAATGGTGGGCTACGGCGCTTCGGGCGACGCCTACCACATGACCGCCCCCTGCGACAATGGCGAAGGCATGGCCCGTGCCATGCAGAACGCCCTGCGCGAGGCTGGCATTGATTCCTCTGCCATCGGGCATATCAACGCTCACGCCACCTCTACAATGCTCAACGACAGCATTGAAACCAAGGCCATCAAGCTTGTCTTTGGCGACCATGCCAAGAAAATCAAAATCTCGGCAACAAAGTCCATGACCGGGCATCTGCTTGGCGCTGCGGGCGGTATTGAGTCTGTTTTTACAGCCCTTGCCCTGCATGATGAAATGCTGCCCGGCACTATCAACCTTGAAAATCCTGATCCGGCCTGCGACCTTGATTACATGGCTGATGGATCAAAAAATATCGCCTGTGAGTACGCCATGTGCAACTCGTTTGGCTTTGGCGGCACCAATGCCAGCCTGATATTGAAAAAGTGGGATAAATAGTGCTTTGCAACTAGCCCGCCTGTGTCAGCAGGAAAACCCGGGAAGCTCCCGCTGGCTCTAACCGCAGCGTAGTATCCCCCCGCGCCGGGTCCAGCCTATTCACATCACTGCCCGCCACTGTGGCGGGCAGTATATTTCATTAAGGATGCAAAGTTCATGGACGAAATTCTGCTTCAGGACCCGGAAACCGCACGGGCCATCATGCTGGAATCACAAAGGCAGATGTGCAAGCTTGAGCTTATCGCTTCAGAAAACATTGTTTCTGCAGCTGTGCGCCAGGCCCAAGGCAGCATACTCACCAACAAGTACGCCGAAGGCTACCCTGGCAAACGCTACTACGGCGGCTGCGAATATGTGGATATGATCGAAACGATTGCCCAGGAAAGGGCCAAGCTGCTCTTTGACGCCCAATACGCCAACGTGCAGCCCCATTCTGGCTCGCAGGCCAACATGGCGGCTTACCTGGCTTTTCTCAAGCCTGGCGACACCATCCTTGGCATGAATCTTTCGCACGGCGGTCACCTCACCCACGGCAGCCCGGTGAACTTCTCTGGCCGCCTTTTCGAGGTTTTTTCCTACGGTGTGCAACGCGAAACCGGCCGGATCGACTACGACGATGTGGCTGAAAAAGCACGCGAACACAGGCCCAGTGTCATCGTCGCTGGTGCCAGCGCTTACCCGCGCGCCATTGATTTTGCCCGCTTTCGCGCCATCGCTGATGAAGTGGATGCCAAGCTTGTGGTCGACATGGCGCACATTGCTGGCCTTGTGGCTGCCGATCTGCACCAGAGCCCCGTGCCCTACGCCCACGTCACAACCACAACCACGCACAAAACCCTGCGCGGCCCCCGTGGCGGCATGATTCTCTCCACCGAGGACATGGCCAAAACGCTCAACAGCCAGATATTCCCCGGCATTCAGGGCGGCCCCCTCATGCACGTGGTCGCCGCCAAGGCTGTGGCCCTGGGCGAAGCGCTGCGCCCCTCCTTCAAGGTCTATCAGCAGCAGGTTTTGAACAATGCCGCCACCCTGGCCGCCTGCCTTGTTGAAGCTGGCTACGATCTTGTTTCGGGCGGTACGGACAACCACCTCATGCTGGTTGACCTGACCAACAAGGACATTACCGGCAAAGACGCTGAAATCGCCCTGGATACAGCCGGCATCACCGTCAACAAAAACACCGTGCCCTTTGAAACGCGTTCTCCCTTTGTGACGTCTGGCGTGCGTCTGGGCACTGCTGCTCTGACAACCCGCGGCATGAAAGAGGACCACATGCGCACTGTGGCCCAGTTTATTGTGACGGCTCTTGAACAGCGCGAAAACACCGTGAAGCTTGAAAAGATTCGCAAGGATGTTGAAGAATTCGCCCTTCAATTCCCCTTGTTTTCCCACTAGGAGCTGATGTTTTTTACGGCCTTCGTCGGCCCGAAGGCTCACCACCTTCGGGCCGTACTTGCGAAGCGCCGCCACCATGCGCAAAATATAAAGGCCCCTTTAAGTGCGGCCAATCCAGTTCAGAGAGCATATATAAACGCGCTCGCCCTTAATTTTCAGCGCGGGCTTTCTTTTTGAGAGCTTTGTTACGCGGCTTGGCTTTTAGGCCGCCACTATGTACACTGTGCAAAATTTAACGGGTGCCCAATGCAACGATTGCCCTGGTCCGAATATTTCATGAACATCACCTACCTTGTAAGCGGACGCTCCACGTGCACGCGCCGCAAGGTTGGCGCTGTGGCCGTGAAGGACAAACGCATTCTCGCAACCGGTTATAACGGTGCTCCGGCGGGCGTTCCCCACTGCCTTGAAATTGGCTGCCTGCGCGAGCAGATGGGGATTCCTTCTGGCCAGCGGCATGAAATCTGCCGTGGCCTGCATGCCGAGCAGAACGTCATCATTCAGGCGGCCGTGCACGGCATCAACATCAGCGGTGCGGAGCTGTATTGCACCACCCACCC
>JAQVZK010000208.1 GCA_028708195.1 Desulfovibrio sp. | reverse complement strand
TCCCGGCCAAGGGCAAACCATGTGCGTGGGCGATAGAACCAGGGCGAAAGAGGATCAGACGCGTTGTACTGCCCGGGAAACATGAGGGACGGGTCAATGTGGATAAAAGACAGTTTGCCGCCCTGAAGCACACTGTCAGGCGTGAGGCGCAATGGTTCGCACAAAGCGGGCTGATCGCGCTCGCCAGTGTCGATAAACACTCGGGCAACGCCGAAATATCCGGCGTCAGACGCGGCGCGGCGAAAAACATGGCGTAACCCCATCCGGTCTATGGCTGTTGTGACAGATTTGGCCTTTTCCATGTCCGGGTGTGTAACGTCCATCCATTGCCGCGTGGTATCTGCGGCCAGGGTTTCCACACCTGCCCGCATAAGCGGATCCTGACTCAAGTTTGCGCACGAGGCGTAACCAATAAAAGACGGAGCCCCAACCATGCCGCCAGTGTCGGCAAGAAACTGCGTTACATCGGCGCACGGCGTGCCCACGGAATCCAATGCCATGCCCCCGGCATCAACAAGACCGCTCTTGGGCCTGGAAACATCCAAAATGGCGGGCAGCGCATACCGCTCGGCGCAAGCCTCTGCGTCGAGGGAGGTATTAGCCAGGCCGCTGGCTCCAAGGCGCGGGGGATTGTTTGCGGGCTGCGCAGTGAACCTCATGGGGCGGCGTTGCGGAGAAATCAGCAGGGATGTCATGAAGAAAGCCCTCCCTTGCCGCGAATGGGCCCGTCAAAGGCATAGCGAATCGCGTCAAAACAATGATTGTCCTTGTCCAAAATGACAGGGAGGATTTCGCCCGTAAGCGGATCCTGTTTGTAGCTGTATAAAGAGGCTTCGCGCAGGGTGTGTACGCACGTGGGATGTATGTTCAGCCCAATGTCTCGCAGCCAACGGATGCCGTCTTCAATGCTACCCGGCCACTTTTTAGCTGGCCGAATGGCAAAGCGCCTGCGCCGCAGGTACTTGATCAATTCTGGGCGCGAACTGTCAGCACTGATGGGCCAGCGCCTGGATTCGGGCATACCTGCGTAGAGGGTGGGCAGATCATCAACTTCCAGCCCCTCGGCATAGACTTCATGACAAACGCGGGCTTCGCGCTCGCCATTGGGAAATTTGTGAATATAGCACCGCACAAGGGTGTTGGGGTCAGAACCAAAGCCCCAGTCCGCACCTGTGAACCAACGCACGCCGGATGTGGGTATGTCGAAGAGTTCTGACTTCCAGCGGCCATTGAAGATCTGCGCCTTGGATATGACGCGAGGTTCGCCATCCCATATCCAGGCGTATTTATCCGCATCAGTGGCAAGGCAGCGCAACCGCTCTTCGTTCAGGGTGGACGTGAAAAACGGGTTATCGTACCAGTTGACCTTACGAACAATGGCGTTTTCCGGCGTGTTCTCAACAAATATTTGCCATACGGGATCGTTGGGGCTGGACGGGTTGAATGACGCCCACACTTCCGCGCCTTCTTTGCGTATGGTGGGCAGCAGCACGTCCCAACTGTCCTGACTGACCTTCTGGGCTTCTTCCACCCAACATATATCCACGCCTTCAAAGCTCTTGATCTCGGTGGCGTTATGGCGCAGGCCGCGAAACACGAATTCAGACCCGGTAACGCTGCGGATGGACGTTTCCGTGATTGTGAACATACTGGAGAGGCCACGAGCCTCGATGCGGTCGCTCAAGAGCTTGTGTACACTTTCTTTGATGCTGGCCTGCAACTCGCGGGCGCAAAGCACACGCACCCGGCGTTTAAGCGCAACGGTGATGAGCACATCGGCAAAAGCCCAGCTCTTACCACCACCGCGCCCGCCATAATAGACTTTGTAGCGGCACGGAACAAAAAGCTCGGCGAATGCCTGCGGCACCTGCACATCATCAATAACGCACAGGGCGGATGATACTGACACCTGCTCCGAAACGTTTCTAAACACCCCAGGACGCGCCAAAGCACCTGCACCCGCATGAAGCGGCAGGAAAGCTTTTTTTTGACGCTGTGGGGCGTTTTTACGTTTTTGGCTGGTGGGCATAATTACGCATCCTTAGAGACATCAGATACAGGCACAAAAGTGACCTGAATGGTTCTGTCACCGCTTTCCTGTTCCACAGCTTCTTGCTGTTTTTCTTCGGCGTAGCCGTCCGCCTTGATGGTGGTTTCGGCATTGTCACGCTGGGCCCGGGCCAGAAGCATCTGGGCCATAGCAGCCTTGGTGATAAGTTTGACGGCCTTTTCCGGGTCATCTTTAAACTGGGCGCGCAGTGCTACCTGAGCGCGAAAAAGTGCGGACTCCAGATAATGGGCGTTAAGCCTGGCAAGGTGGCTTTCCGGCTGCTTGGCAAGGTCGCGCACGGCCATGCGGCTGAATTCACGCACCTCAGACAGTTCCTGCATGGCTTCCTGCCACTGTTTGCGGTACCGCCCCACGCCGGAGCGCGAAACATCGGCCCCCACTTCATGCAGCGCAGCGGTAACAGCATCAACTGTGGCACCTTGCTCCAGCAGGTCATGCACCAGGTCGCGCAATTCTGTAGGCAGACGCCGTACCTTGCTTACCCCAGACATGCGGTCTCCGGATCCGGCAAATCACCCGGCAGGGGGCGGCGCACACCAGGGCATTGGGCACGGCCCAGGGCCACGTCATACCCGCGCGGCGTCAGGGTTGGCACCGTGCAGCCTCGCGCGCCAGGCGCAAGAATCTCACAGGCCACAAGGCCCATTTCTTCAAGCCATGCCAGATCGGCCAACATTGCTTCATTACTCACGCTATGCCCGAGCACGGCCAGCAGGTCGCACAGGGTGGCATGATTGGCGCGGCGCTCGGGCGCGGAGCCCAGAGTACGCAAGATGCAAAGGCGGCGGTCGGCACTGAGTACGTTGCGGTAGGTCACAAGCCTTTCTCCAGCAGGTGGCGGTTCAACATTTCGAGCCCGCGGTTAATGCCCTGGGTTTGCTCTCGTAATCCATCAAGCGTTGCACCTTGGGCGCGCAGATCGCCGCGCACGTCACCAAGTTGAGACTCAAGGCGGCCAACGGCCTCTACAGTGGGCATGGCGTCAAGCCGGGTCTCATGGGTATTCAGTCTGGCCTCAACGGCGCTGACGCGCTGGATGACCCTGGCTCCGTCATCTTGAGTGAAGAAAAATTTACGAACAGCGAACCACAGCACACCGCCAAGCAAGGTCAGGCTGCCGGTGACTGCCCAGAACAGCAGTTTTTCACTTTGCAGCAGATCCGGCATGTGCCGCCTCCTGGGGGATTTGCGCTTCATAGGCGTCAGCCAGGGCTTCGAGCTGCTTCATGTACCAGACTGTCATGGCATGACGCTGCGCCAGACGGGTGCGTACATCCACGGGCAGGCGGGCAAAGTCACCATTGGCAAATTGGGGGAACACAGGCCGCTTTGGGCGTGGCACAATACTGATGTGCTGCACATCGGGCACTGGATGGGCTACTTTTTTGGCGCACCCAGGCAGAAGCATCAGGGCAGCCAGCAACACTACAAGACAGCTAGAACGCATTTAGAAACTCCGTGAAGGCTGCATCGTCCGGCGTACTGGATGCGGGGGCGGCCCCATCGGCCGCCCCCTTCCGCGATAAGGAGGTTCGCATGGCTGCACCGTCCCCAGGGTGTTCGGCGACAACACCGGAGGCGGGTTCCTGCCCTTCAAGGAGAGCCGTCGGCAATGCGGCAAGCCCCGGAATGGCAAGAAATTTTTCAAAGGCGTCAGCGCAATTGCCTTGCGTATCCGCACCAAACTGCCCCAGGGCACCAATAGAGGTTCTGGCCTGGCGGAGTTGTCCTTCAAGCCCATCTGCTCGCAATTTTTCGTCAGCCACATCACGGGCGAGGCTGTCCGCGCGGGAATTCGCAGATCCCAGGCGGACGGTCTGCACAATAACGGCAACCAAGACAGCCGCCAGCAGAATGAGCAGCATTACAAAGATGATACGCCGCAGACGTTCAGACATGACCGCCCCCTTCGCCTTCCCACGGTTTATTCACTCCACGCGGGCCAAATTCAAAACGGCCCTGTATGGCCTTGGCAGCCTGGCTTGCGCCAAGCACAGACACTGTGGGCCAGTCCAGCGGAATAAACCGACCTTCAATAAAGCAAAACGTTACCCACGTGCCGAGGACCACAAGACAGACAATAAAGGTGACCACACGCATGGCCGACCACTGGCCGTTAGGGCACCGAAAAATTTGCGAAATTGGCTCATGGGGCATCAGTACACCCCCACATACTGGCCAGTGCGGAACTGCTCACCCAGTTCACGGCTGCGCCGCCCGACCTGCCCCCACCACAAAGACTGCTTGAGAGCATTTTCAACCGCGCTCCAGCCGGTTCGGCCCACATGGGCAGAGTCAATAAGCGCCAGGGTGTTGCGAAACTTGAGCAACCCGGCAACTCCTATATTGAAGGCCATATTCACAAGGGCCTCGGCCCGCACGATGTCCCCATCTTCAGCCAGAGCTCGGAACTGGGGGCAACGCTGGTACAAAGCCTCACGCACGGCCACAACCTCATCCTCAAGCGCGGCGGACGCCTGCGCCTTGGTCCAGGTCATGCCACGTGCGGCCAGAGCATTGCGAAGCGCCGCGCCGCGCAATCGGCCAGACTGGGCCTGCGTGCGAATATCGGCAAAGGGAATATAGCGGGGGTGAGCGTCAAGATTGGTACCGTAGCCTATGGTGCAGGCACCGGCGGTACACAGGTAAGGAGTGGCATAAAAGCCCTCATGGCGCATGAGCTGCGCCATAAGCATGGGGGTGGGGATACCG
>JAQVZK010000207.1 GCA_028708195.1 Desulfovibrio sp. | reverse complement strand
AGGCTGATGCTGGCCGCTGCGGCGCAGTTGGCCGTAGCGCAAAACAGGCCGGCCTGCGGGAAAGAGGATGCCAAGGAGCTTCCATCTGCCGCCAATAAGTCCGTAAGTGGATTTACCGCCGTCTTGTAGGTCTTGTCATGCGCGGCTGGTGTGGGCATGGTAGGGCACGGTCTTTGCACATATTCGGCAAGTGTTCTTGGGCCGTATCGGCTCCGCCATTTTTCTGTCACTGGAAATACCATGCTCGTATATATACACGTTCCCTTTTGCAGCACACGCTGCCGCTATTGCGCCTTTTATTCCAACCCGCTCGGGCGCGAGGTGGACCCCACGTCGTCTCCTGTGGTGCGAGACTACGTGGATACCCTGTTTATGGAGCTGGCCCACTGGGGCGACCGCCTTGGTGGCAGTACCGTGCAGTCGGTATTTTTTGGGGGCGGCACACCAAGCCTTTTGCCGCCGCGCGTCATAGGCCATATTATGGAGCGCCTTGGGCGCTACTTCACCCTGGTGCCCAAGGCCGAAGTGACCCTTGAGGCCAACCCCGAGTCGCTGCGGGGCGGTCACCGCGTGGCCCAGTATCTTGACGCGGGCGTCAACCGGCTTTCCATCGGCGTGCAGAGCCTGGACGAAAGCATGCTGCGCATGCTGGGCCGCCCGCACAAGGCGCAGGACAGCCTGCACGCGGCTTTTCTGGCGCGCGAGGCGGGGTGCGCCAATATCAATGTGGACCTGATGTGGGGGCTGCCGGGGCAGAGCGTGCGCCAGTGGCTGCAAACCCTCAAGGACGTCATGCGCATGAGCCCGGACCATATCTCTGCCTACGGCCTGACCGTCGAGCCGGGCACACCTCTGGAGCTGGATGTGGAGGAAGGCCGCCTGTTGCTGCCGCCCGAGCGCGACCAGAACATCATGTTTATGGAAGGTGCGGCCCTGCTTGAGCAGCACGGCTATATGCACTACGAAATTTCCAATTTTGCCCGCATGGGCTTTCAGTGCCGCCACAATATGGGCTACTGGGAAGGTGAGGATTATCTGGGCATCGGGCCTTCGGCCACGTCAACCATCGCAGGGCGGCGCTGGACCAACCCGGCCAGCCAGAAAGCCTGGGACTCACGCACCCGCGACGGCAGCCTTGGGCAGGAGGTGGAAGAACTTTCGCCGCAGACCCGTGTGCTTGAGCTGCTCATGCTGCGCCTGCGCACGACGCGGGGGCTGCGGGTGAAGGCCTACCGCGAAATGACAGGGCGGGATTTTGTGCGCGATCACCAGCGCCTTGTGCAGGCCCTGCACGAGAACGGGCTCATACGCATACGCAACGGCTATCTGCGCCTGACGCGCAGCGGCATGCTTGTATCCAATTCCATTTTGAGCAACCTGTTTGCGCGCACGCGCGAGGTGCTCAAGCAGGGGCTTGCGCCCGGCGCACGGCCCGACGTGAACCCGGCAGCGGGCATAGGCGCGGGCAGCCTTGGTGAGGCCGTGTTGGCAGAAGAGGCAGCAGGCCAGATACTTGGGGTCGCGGGTAAAAATATGGCCGATCAGGCGGACACGACAGGGCATATTGTGGTGCCTGCCGGGCCTTTGGGACGCAGAAGAACCACAAACCGCAACACCGAGATACGGCCTGTGCAGTGGCCCAAGGCCTGAGGCAACCTGACCTGGCCGGGGCTGCCCTGATCTGGTCTGGACTGCCTGATCTGGTCTGGACTGCCCTGGTCTGGCCGCAGTCAGCAAGCTGGCCGCAGCTAGCGAAAGCTGTTGAGCGCCAGAATCTGCTCAAGCACACCCGCATCGGCAGGCAGAAAACCAAGGTTCAGGGCTTCGTCCGGACTGATCCAGCGCAGATTTTGCCCCTCGACGGCGCAAGGCTCACCCACAAAATCGGTAACGTGAAAAAAGTACAGGCGCACGTTGAGGTTCCTGTCTGCATAGCGGTGTTCAACGCACTGCCAGTAGCTGACTTCGCGCACACCTATGCCCAGCTCTTCTGCCAGTTCCCGTTTAAGCGCTTCTTCAGGGCTTTCATTGCCCTCAAGCTTGCCGCCGGGGAACTCCCAGTAGCCTTCCATTGCCTTGTTGGTGGGGCGTTGGGCGGCAAGAAAATGCCCGCCGCGCCAGATGATGCCCGCCGCTACGTCAATCGTTTGCGTGTAATCCATCCCCGATGCTTTCCTTTGATCTCAAGCGCTAATAACGTTGAAATGCAGAACATTTCAAGGTTGTCATTCTGCCGAAAATGCAATTTTGAGCAGAATCCACGCCGCGTTACGGCGCGCTGCACTTTCGTGCAGCCTCAGAGCATTTAACCTCATTTTAACGTCAAAATGCTCTAGTCTTCTGTATTCCACCGTGCGCGCGCGGCTTCCATGCGCTCGTCAAGCGCGGTCATTTCTTCAAAAATATCTTCACCGCGTTTTTTGCATGCCTCAAAGCTCTTCAGCAGTTCCGAAGACCGGCTGTGGTCGGCATACACCTCGGGATCGGCCAGTTGGGCCTCGGTGGCTCCCTGATCGTCCAGCACCTTGGCCAGCTCTTTTTCCAGAGCGTCATAGCGGCTTTGCAGGGGCTTTATTTCCTTGTGCAATGCATTGCGCTTTTCGGCCTGCTCGCGCTTGAGGCGTTTTTGCTCCTCGCGCGAAAGGCCGCTGTCGCCCGCCAAGGAGGTATCCTGCCCGGCACCAGCGCCTCGCCCCGTATCCGCGCTGCCCGGCGTGCCTGTCAAGCGGGCGCGGCGCTCCGCATCATAGGATGCAAAATCCGAGAACACGGTAAGGCCCTTCTTGTCAAGCTCCCAGGCTTCTGCCCCTACCTGCGAGAGCAGCCAGCGGTCGTGGGCCACCATGAGCAGGGTGCCGGTAAATTTTTGCAGGGCCGACACAAGGGCTTCACGGCTTTCGAGATCAAGATGGTTGGTGGGTTCGTCCAGCAGCAAAAAATTGCAGCGTTTCAAAAACAGGCTCGCCAGCACAAGTCGGCTTTTTTCACCGCCAGAAAGCGCGCTGACCTGACGGTCAAAATAGTCTTGGCCCAGAAGAAAAAGGCCGAGCACGCTCATAAGCTCTTCTTCAGTGGTGCGCGGGTCGGACAAACGGCGTATTTCGGCCAGCACCGTGGTGTCTTCACGCAGGGTGTCCATCTGGTGCTGGGTGTAGTAGCCCATGCGCAACTGTGTGGCCGTGGCCAGATTGCCGCCGCAGCGCTCAAGGGAGCCTGCCAGCAGCTTGAGCAGGGTGGACTTGCCGCAGCCATTGTGCCCCACAAGGGCCACACGCTGCCCCCTGTACAGGGTAAAGGTCAGGGGCGGCCACATGAACTTGCCGTCTTCAAACCGAAAATCAAGATCAGAGGCGGCCAGAACGACTTTTTCAGAGTGCGGCGCTTCGGGCCAGGAGAAATTCAGCTCTTTGCGCTTGGGTTCCGGCCTGTAATCCTCAAGTTCTTTCTCAAGCTTTTTGGCAATTTTTTGTCGCGAACCAGCCTGGCGGGCCTTGCTGGCCTTGGCCCTAAAACGCTCCACAAAGGCCATTTTTTTCTCAAGGTCTTCCTTGAGGGCACGGGCTTCGCGCTCGCGCTGGGCGGTATATTCATCCTGCAGGGTCAGAAACTGGGTATAGGTGGCCTTGCGAAAAACCGGGCGCGCGAGGCCAAGATAGAGCACGTGCGTGCCCACGGTGTCCATAAAGCGGCGGTCGTGGGCCACGAAAACGAGAGCGCCCTTGAAGTCCAGCAAAAAGGACTCCAGCCATTCCACTGCGTCCATATCCAGATGGTTGGTGGGTTCGTCCAGCAAGAGCACGTCGGCTCCGGCGGTGAGCACGCGGGCAAGCTTGGCGCGCTCGCGCCAGCCGCCCGAAAGCTCACGCAGGGTGCGGCCCCACTTGTGCTCGGCAAAACCCAGACCCGAAAGCACGGCCTTGGCCCTGTGCTCGGGGTTATAGCCATAGAGCGATTCCAGCTCGCCCTGACGGTGCATAAGTTCGGTGAGGCGGGATTTGTCCTTGTCTGCGGCGGCTTCTTCCCACTGGGTCCAAAAGTCGCTCCAGTCGTGCAGCACATCCAGCACAAAGGTGAGCAGGGGGGTGTTGAGGGCTTCTTCTGAAAGCTCCTGCTCCACGTAACCCATACGGCAGCCGCGCGGCAGGATGACCCGCCCGCCGTCAGCAGAATCCGCCCCGGCCAGAAGACGCAAGAATGTGGATTTGCCCGTACCGTTGGGGCCGCAGACGCACAGGCGCACTCCAGAATCCACCTCCAGCGAAAAATTGCTGAAGATATCCCGTCCGCCAAATGATTTTGAAAGTTCCTGAATCGTTATCTTCACAACCAGCCCTCACGGCGGTAGCCTTCCACTGCTTCTGCCATGCCCGCCTCAAGGCTCATGCACGGGGTGAAGCCAAGTTCGCGCCGCATGCGGCTGCCATCACAAAGCCAGCCAGTTTGCCGGGCTTCGCGGTATTTGTCCAGATTCCAGTTGGGTGCGCGGTTGAGGCGGCCGCCAAAAGCGGCGGGCAAACGGCGCAGCAGGGCGTCGGCACTAATGCCGAAAGCTGATGAAAGCGCGGCTGTCAGCGCCATGACGGGTAAGGGCATGTGGATGATGCGCACTTTACGCGGTTGGCGTGCCAGGGCCGCATCAACGGCCAGACCCATGCCGCGGCAAAAGTCGCTCATGGTGTGCGCCTGCCCGTCATTGAGGTGATAGACCCCCTGCGCTTCGGGGCGGCAGGCGCAAATGACGGCCTGCCCCATATCACGCGCGTGTATGGCGCTGACGGGAAACTCGCGTCCAAAGCCGGG
>JAQVZK010000206.1 GCA_028708195.1 Desulfovibrio sp. | reverse complement strand
CAATTTGGCTGTACTGAAACAACAACTGGATCAACTGCCTCTGAGCCCTGAAATGGGGCAGCGCGTCACCATCGCCCTGCGTAAACCGTTCACGGCAAAAAGTCTGCAGGTCTTTTACAGCTATCAGTTACGTAACTGTGGCTGGCGTCCTGTCTACACTTTTGACGCCAAAACCGGTAACGGCAAAAGCAACGAAACCTCTGTGCGCCTGATGGCAGAAATCTGGCAACTTTCTGGTATTGATTGGCAGAATGCCCAGATTACCCTTGTTTCACGAGGTGAAGGGGCACGCGAGCCATCGCCGTTGAACAAGTGGGTTGTTGACTCTCAGGCTGCCACCCCGCCACAGCCAGCACCCCTCGCGCGCAAGGCCACCGGTCGGGTTATGATGATGGCTGCCGAGGCCGATACCGCCGCTGTCGCCCCCTCTGTGGTGCACGATGACAGTGCGGTTTTTGCTCGCTGGAGCCTCGCTGTGCGCGGGCTGCCCGAAGGGCGCTCCCGATTGCTCATTGTTGAGGATATGTGGAAAACATCCCTGCAATGGTTGACCCGCCCTACTGTGGGTGACAGCCGCGTGTGGCTTATGGGCAAATACACCCTGCCTTCTGAACAGGCCTGGCCTGACGGTTCTGCAGAGTTTTGTGTGGATGGGCAAGGTGTTGGCCAGGGCTTTTTCACGCCGCGGGGCGGCGAGGCCACCCTGTATTTTGGGCCGGACCCGCGTGTACATGTAAATGTTATTGTTAATAGCAGACGGCGCGGCGAAAGCGGCTTTATTGAAAAGAGCCGCACCTGGACCTGGGCCTGGACATACGTTTTGACCAATACCCACAAATCGCCCGTCAATGTTCGCCTTGAGCGGCCAATGCCAATGATTGGTGATCAGGGTGTGACCGCCACGTATAATGATATGCCGCCAGCACAACATGTGACAGACGAGCAGATGTTGTTGTGGAACCTTGAGGTGCCAGCCGACGCAAAGGCAGAGGTCAAGCACTCCGTAACT
Organism: Desulfovibrio sp.; assembly: GCA_028708195.1. Lineage (GTDB taxonomy): Bacteria > Desulfobacterota > Desulfovibrionia > Desulfovibrionales > Desulfovibrionaceae > Desulfovibrio. Next base: position 3,800 of record JAQVZK010000206.1, on the reverse strand, counting down.
ATCACCTCGTCCAAAGAAATGCCCATGCTGAGCGATATCCCCTAGGGAAAGCAGGCAATTGTAAAGCATCATCAAGGCCGCCCTGTCAGTACGGGGCGGCCTTTGTAACCGTAGCTATGGGCACAACAGCCCCTTTATGGAGCAGGCCAACGTGAAATTCAATCCTATTTTTTTTGATCTGGATGGCACCATTACCGATTCGGAAGAAGGGATCATCCGCTCGGTGCAATACGCGCTGGATTATTTCAATGTCTCGGTAGAACGGGGAAAATTGCTCCCTTTCATTGGGCCGCCATTGCAGGATTCTTTTGCACTGTTATTTCCTGACGATGAAAACAGGGTTAATGAAGCTGTCAGCAAATACAGAGAGTATTATTCCGAACGTGGTATTTTTGAAAACCGCCTTTATGACGGTGTGCGTGATTTGCTAGAGCAATTGGCAGAAAGCGGACAAACGCTTGCCCTGGCCACAACCAAGCCCGAACCCTTTGCCGTACGCATTGTCGAACATTTTGACATTGGCGGTTATTTTGCCTGCGTGGCAGGGGCGCAACTGAATGGGCCGCGCAACAACAAAGCAGCTGTGCTGCGCCACGCATGCCAGCAACTGGGGGTAGCGCCGTCGTCAGGGGGTATTATGGTTGGAGACCGTAAATATGATGTATTGGGAGCTCATGAGGTGGGCATGCCCTGTGCCGCAGTATTATACGGCTATGGGCCTGAGTCTGAACTGACACAGGCCGGGGCTGACTGGCTATGCCACGATATGGAAGCGCTGCGGAAATTGCTGACGGAACAGTAGGTTCGACGGGATTGCTACAGACAGTGAAGTTCGATTAAATTGCAGATAGCAGTGAAGGTGGCTGAAGTTGCTGGCGGAGCAGTGAGGGCCTGTTCTAATGACAGCTTTGAGACAAAAGCAGGGTTATATCCATGTCGGCAGCTTCATTACCCGCCAAAGAACGCTCAATTTCAAGGTCTGGCTGTTTGTACAAATCCAGAACATTGGGCGTCACGGGTCTTCCTACCGGGTCAAAAGCAACCACAATGCAGGGCTGAGCAGGAAAGCTGGGGTTTGAGCGGCAAACAACACCGCGCTCGCCAGTGCACAGTTGCACCGGTGTGCCCACAGGATAGATACCCATCATCTTTATGAACCGTTCAACATAGCCGGGTGCCCAGGCTTGACCGCGATTTTTGTACATAACAGCCAGTGCCACATTTGCGGGCATGGGCGTTTTGTAAACCCTTTTGGCTGAAAGAGCGTCATAATTGTCGCTCACTGAAAGTATGCGGCCGTAAATACCAATTTTTTTTCCGGCCAGCCGAAATGGATAGCCTGTCCCATTGTGCTTTTCGTGATGTTGCACAACGCCCTGCAATATTTCTGACTGCATGTCTTCAACTTTTTTGAGCTTATTGTAACCAAGCAGCACATGGGACTGCATGATCTCCTGCTCTTTGGGCGTCAGTGTTCGGGGGGCATTCAGAATTTCTTGTGGGATAAATGCTTTGCCAAAATCATGAAACAGACCGGCCATGCCCACAAGATGCAGCTTGTCTTCTGACAGACCGAGATAGTGGGCGTATGCCACAGCAAAAATGGTCACGTTGACCGAATGTGTATAGGTATATTCGTCTGAGCTTTTAAGCTTGGATAAAGATATAAGCGCGTCAACATTGCGGTTCAGACTGTTGACAATAGATTCCACATAGGGTTGGGATGCCGCCATGTCCAGAGCGCCACCCTGTGCGGCCTGCATAAGGCTTTTTACATGATCGAAGGAGTCGGCATACACAAGGCGGGCTTGCTCCAGTTCTTCATCCAGAGAAACCAGAGGGGCGCGCGGTGTTGCCCATATTGTATCATCGGCATCCGGGTCTTCGGCAAAGGCCTCCATCCGGCGAAAGCGGTCAGGGTCGTGGTAGGCTTCTGAAAAACCTTGCTTGATGATATAATTTATTTCCTCGTGAGAGGTGATCAGCCCCTCCTGCATGTATAAAAGGGGAGCCTTCATCCATGAAATTCCAGGATTGACAATAAACATTCCTGGTTTGATTTCGGAAACAGTTATCTTTACTACAGCCATAGACAAAAAACCGCCTCTAATCGCTTGGTCACGGCACAGTCGGCACCGTGACCAAGCTTCTCAAGAAGAGAAAAAAAGCTGGTTAGCCAATATCCCAATCAAGGCCGAAAGTGTCGTGCAGTATACGCACGGCCAACTCAACATATTTTTCCTGAATCAAGATGGTGATCTTGATTTCAGAGGTGCTGATCATAAGAATATTGATGCCTTCTTGCGTCAGGGCCGCAAACGTACGGGCAGCAACACCCGAATGGTTACGCATGCCCACGCCGATGGCCGAAATCTTGGCCACGCTCACGTCGTGAAGCACTTCTGAAGCGCCAGTTTTTTCGGCAACTTCTTTCATGACCTGCAAGGTCTGCTGCAAATCCTTGCGGGAAATAGTGAAGGTAATGTCCGTATGACCGTCCAGACTGGTGTTCTGAACAATCATGTCGACCAGAATGCCCTTTTCAGACAAGGGGCCAAATACTGCAGCAGCCATCCCCGGCACATCGGGCAAATCACGAATAGTTACACGGGCCTGATCTTTATCGTACGCAATGCCGGAAACAAGAACGGCTTCCATGCTGGAATCCTCCTGAGTAACAAGAGTGCCGGGATCACTGCTGAATGTGGAGCGCACCCGCACGGGAACTTTGTATTTTTTTGCAAACTCCACAGAACGTATGTGCAGAACCTTGGCACCCATGCTGGCCATTTCCAGCATTTCTTCGTAGGCGACACGGTCCATTTTACGCGCGGTGGAGCAGATGTTGGGGTCAGTGGTGTAAACGCCGTCAACATCAGTGTAAATTTCACATTCAACTGCCCCCAGTGCCGCAGCCAATGCAACAGCAGAGGTGTCTGAACCACCACGGCCGAGCGTTGTGATGCGCCCGTCGTCGGTACAGCCCTGAAAGCCTGCCACTACAAGCACGTCATGGTCTTTGAGAAAGCCATGCAGGGCCTTGCTGTTGATGGACCGAATGCGTGCGCGGCCAAAGTCATCGTCTGTGGTAATGGGTATCTGCCATCCCAGCAACGAGCGCGCACGAATTCCGGCGTCCTTGAGCAGCATGGTGAACAGGCTGATGGAAACCTGCTCGCCTGTTGCCACAAGGGCGTCACATTCGGCCTTGTCTGGCGTGTTTGACCATTCGTCAGCCAGGGCTAAAAGATGGTTGGTTTCACCAGACCTGGCAGACAGCACAGCTATAACCTTATTGCCTTGAGCCAGGCCGTGCAGAACTTTTTCCCGCACCTGCTTCATGCACTCAAGTCTGGCTACGGAAGTGCCGCCGAACTTTTGTACCAAAATTTTCATGCCTGTATCCATTGCCCACTATCCTTAACAGAGTACAACAGGCTAGCTGTGTGAAACAGCCCGGCCCTCGGCATCGGCTTTGCGTATGGACCATTGATCGCGCAAATAACGCAGCAATGCTTCGGCACAAGGGCCGCAAGCTTGCAATGTAAGCAAGCGAACTTCTTCGCATGACTTCAAGTCGATGTCCAGATATTCTTCGGGTCTATCCTGCTTTTGCAGGTATGCCGACCACTCGATTATATTCAAAATTTTAGGGTTATCAAGTGCTTCAAAAAGTTCTTCGGGAACAGTGCCAGCGCATCGATAAAGATCGCAATGTACAATCGGCGGCTCTGTTGGGTAGTGATTACACAGCGTAAAAGAAGGGCTTGCCACTTCAGCCTCTGATCCGCCGGGCAGTG
>JAQVZK010000205.1 GCA_028708195.1 Desulfovibrio sp. | reverse complement strand
CCATCCGCTACCGTATCGACCAGTTCGGCGTGGTAGAACCTGACATTCGCAAACAGGAGGGCAATCGCATTCAGGTGCAGTTGCCCGGCATTTCTGACCCGCGCCGTGCCGTGCAGATCATCGGGCAGACCGCCCACCTGGAATTTCATCTCGTTCGCGAAGATGTGGACCCCGCCAAGGCCGTGCTGCCCCCCGGCGTAGTGGTTCTGCCCATGCTGGAAAAGAACCCCGGCCAAGCCGAAGGGCGCATTGCCCTTGAAAAAGACTCCATGCTCACAGGCGAGGACGTGGCCGACGCCCGCCCTGCCTTTGACAACATGAACCAGTCTTATGTGACCATGAGCTTCAATGACCGTGGCGCGCGTATCTTTGAACGCGTGACCGGCGAAAGCGTGGGGCGCCGCATGGCCATCGTGCTGGACGGCAAGGTGTATTCCGCACCTGTCATCCGCGAGCGCATCGGTGGCGGCAAGGCGAGTATTTCTGGCAGCTTCACCACTGCCGAGGCCCAGGACCTGGCCATTGTGCTGCGCGCGGGTTCCTTGCCCGCCCCTGTTTCCGTACTGGAAGAACGCAGCGTTGGCCCCTCCCTTGGGCAGGAAGCTATCGACAGCGGTGTGCGCGCAGCCCTTGTGGGCGCGGCAGCTGTGGTGATTTTTATTGGTATCTATTATGGCCTCAGTGGTCTTATCGCCAACCTCATGCTTTGCTTCACCATGCTTATTGTCATGGCGGGCATGGGGGCCTTCGGGGCGACCCTGACCCTGCCCGGCATCGCGGGCATAGTGCTGACCATCGGTATGGCGGTGGACGCCAACGTGCTGATTTACGAACGAATACGTGAAGAAATACGCCTGGGGCTCACGCCGCTGGCCTCGGTACGGGCAGGCTTTGACAGGGCCGTCGTTTCCATCACGGACGCCAACCTCACGTCCATCATCGTTACGGTCATTCTGTACCAGTTCGGCACAGGGCCCATCAGAGGCTTCGCGGTAACCCTGGGGCTGGGCATTGTCGCCTCCATGTTTACGGCCATCTTTGTTTCGCGGGCCATTTTTGAAGAATGGGCGCGCCATTGCGGTCCCAAGGGTCTGAGCATCTAGCGCGCCGGGAGGCTGTCATGAGTTTTACCTTTATCAAGCACGACACCAATATAGATTTCATTGGCAAGCGTTTCTGGGTCTATGCGATCTCGGCTCTGCTTATTCTTGTGGGCATTATTTCAGCCATTTGGGGCAATGGCCTCAAGATGGGCATTGACTTTGCCGGTGGCGTTATTGTGCAGGTGCAGTTTCAGGAACCCGTTGCCGACGAAGCCCTGAAAAAAGGGCTGGATATTCCGACTCTGCCGGGTATCACCACGCAGCGCTTTGGCGAGGGCGGACGCGACTATCTGCTGCGCTTCAGCAGTGCTGAAAATGCCGACGCCACCCATTTGCGCACCACTGTGATGGAGGCCCTGACGGCCACCTTCCCCGGTAATACCGCAGAAATCGTACGCCTTGAAATCGTCGGCCCCAAGGTGGGCGCAGACCTGACCAACAAGGCACTCAGCGCGCTGTACTACGCCATTCTGCTCATTGCGGTCTACATTTCTGGCCGTTTTGAGCAACGCTGGATGGCTGGCGCAATCATGGCCGGTGCCCTTTGGGGCGGCATTTACCTTGCCGGACTCACAGGCCTTGGCATGGGCTGGCTTGTACTGCTGGCTCTGGGTATAACCATGGTGGTATGCTTTGCCTTGCGGCTCAACTTTGCCCTGGGGGCAGTAGTGGGGCTATTGCACGACGTTGCAATAACAGTGGGGCTGCTATCGGTGATGAATGTTGAAATCGACCTCAACGTCATGGCAGCCCTGATGACCCTGGTGGGCTTTTCGCTCAACGACACCATCATCATTTATGACCGCCTGCGCGAAAACCTGCGAGCTACGCCTGACCTGGATATGGCGCACCTCATCAACAAGAGCGTCAACCAGACTCTTTCGCGTACCATCCTCACAAGCGGCACCACCTTGTTGTCCACCCTGGCCCTGTACTTCCTTGGCGGTGGCGTTATTCATGACTTTGCACTCACCATGCTTATTGGCGTGGTCGTGGGTACGGCTTCCTCCATCTACGTTTCTTCCGCCATTCTGCTGGCTCTGGGCGATACAGACTTTTATGTGCGCCTTGTACAGAAAAAAGATCAGTTCGAACGGCCCGGTGAACACGGCATAGTGTAACGACGCCATCACAAATACCCTTGGCTTGTAACAGGCCCCCACATCGAGCGATGTGGGGGCCTGAATTTTTGTGGGGAATTGGATTTTTTTGTTGGAGCGATTTAACCGCCTGTTCAATGACGAAAATTACTCTGTCATGTTGACTCGGCAATAGGAAAGCTCGGCGAAGGTATCAGAGAGGGTGCTGAAGAAGCCCCCCCCCGTGCCCGCAGGGCACACAGGCCCCGTCAAGGCGACTGCTCTTGATTTTCAGCCTGAGCCGCCATTCGACCGCCACGGGGCGGCTAAATAAGGTATACAAAAGCATCGTTGTATGTGGGCGAGCAGGTGGCAAACTGGGCAAAGGGCAAAAGAAAAGGCCGCAATTGCTTGCGGCCTCTAAGCATCTATAAGACGGGCTTACCAGCGGCGGGGGGCAGGACGCTTTTCTTCGGCCTGATTGACGCGCAGGGCACGGCCTTCAAATTCCACGCCGTTCAGGGCGGCAATGGCGTTGCGGGCGTCGTCTTCATTCATTTCCACAAAGCCAAAGCCACGGGCGCGGCCGGTTTCGCGGTCAGAGATGAGCTTAACGGAAATGGCTTCGCCATGAGCGGAAAAAAGATCACGAACGCTGTCTTCAGTAGCGGACCAGGGCAAGTTACCAACGTAAATAGAAATAGCCATATGAGACTCCTTTTGATGTTATGGGTGCAGACTTTCCGCTGGAAGCCTTACCCACGTAAGTCTCTGGCAAAAAAAAATACTGGACCCAATCAGTGGAAGCACTGTACGGGGGTCTGAAAAGACTGTCAAGAGAAATGCGTGCCGTGCAACTTTAATAACGTGAAAAGTGGGCATTATCTGAGGGTAAATTTCCGCAGTAACCGCACCTTGCTGCTAGGTTTACTATTGATACTCCTGAAAGGTCAGCTCACTGCATAGCTGGCCAACGCTATTTTGCCGTGCGAATTTTGGGTGTTTTTTTGTGGGGGAAAGCTTTTAATCTGCAGATTACGCAGGTGGTTTGGCCTGGTTGGTCGGGCGGCTGCAAAAGGGGGGGCTTACTGGCAAAGCATTTCAGGGAAAATGTTTCTGCTGCGTCATACTAAAAATTGCGCCTGCGTTCGGCAATGCTACGCGAGCAGATTTATACGGCACTCGCAATCTGCAGAGCGCATAAATTGCAAAGTCCGCCAGGGCATTTCTGCCTCGACGGACTTTACTGATTGTCTTGGTGGGCCCACCAGGATTCGAACCTGGGACAGGCCGGTTATGAGCCGGAGGCTCTACCAACTGAGCTATAGGCCCCAAGGAGTGGAACTATAGACGCAAGTTGTTTGGCGGTCAAGCGAACAAGTGGGGCCGCAGTGCGCTTTGAAGACGCGCTCTTTGGTCGCGCGCCACCTTTTTTAGTTTTGAGCACGAGCCCTCTGTGACACACTGAACTAACAATAAAGGTTTTAGGGGAGGGGGTGTGGGGGAAGGACCATTTTGCAAAAGGCCCCCCCCACAAAAAATAAAACTCTCTCCACAAAATCTTTCCAACCACCAAGGATATTTCGCCTACATTGCGTTGCCGGTCTCCAGCAGGGCTATCTGTTCATCCATCGCGTTTTTCAGCGGCAGCGGCAGGCCCATAATATCCACATTGAGAAAGCCCCGCACGATGGTGGAGGCGGCTTCATCTTCATCCATGCCGCGAGCCATGAGGTATTCGATTTCTTCCTGGGCGATTTTGCCCACGGCGGCTTCGTGCGACAGTTCCACGCCGTCCTGATTGGTATCCAGCTCTGGTATGGCGTGGATGCGTCCGCTGCCCATTATGAGGCCCTTGCACTCAAGGTGCCCTCTGGCGGGGGCTGCGGATGCGCCGATGAATCCCCGGTTGATGATGGTGCCGCCGGTGGTGAGTGTGCGTGAAATGACCTCGCCGCGCGTGTCGGGGGCATTGAGTTCAATGCGGTTGCCGCTGTCCACATAGGAGCCTGTGGGCGCAACGATGACGGAATTGAAGCGGGCCACAGCGCCTTGCCCCTGTAACGCGATGGTGGGGTACATTTGCAGGTCGGCCACGGGCTTGAGCAGGATGTAATTGTTCTGAAACACGCCCCCGGCTTCAACAACACCAGCAGACCGGGGACGCACCGTTGTGCTTGTGCCCCAGTTATGAATCATCGTGAAGGTGAGCTTGCCGCCTTTTTCCACATAGTATTCGGTAATGCCAAGGTGTGCTGTGTCGTTGGCATCGTGTGCCGTGGCGCAGCCGCCCAGCATGTGGAGTTCGGCACCTTCTTCAACAATGACGATATTGTGGATGCTCTGGCCTGCGCCGTGCCCCTTGATGAACATACAGGACTGCAAGGGCTGGGTGATCTTGGCCCCTTTGCGGACGCGCACAAAATAGCCGCCGTTGCAGTGCTCACGCGTGAGGCGGGTGAACTCGTCCTTGTCAGGATCAAGCAGCTTCCAGAAATACTGGGGCAGCCCGTCATATTTTTTAAGCGCGGTGCGGATGTCCATAAGGTCCAGACCTTCGTGTCTGGTCTGGCAGTGCACACCGGCATGATTGAGCTGCATGAACGCGCCGCTGACGGCGCTGTCGTTCACATC
>JAQVZK010000204.1 GCA_028708195.1 Desulfovibrio sp. | reverse complement strand
TTTTTGCTCGTTATCACCCGTGCGCTTGTAGGCCTGTTCGAGCGCCTTGGGCATGGTAGGCATGAAGGTGATTCGTGGCGTGGCCGTGATAGCCGCGCGCAGGCCGAGATTACGGATGTCTGCATTGTCGCTCTGCAATGCCAAGCGAATACAGATGCGCAGCACACTTACATCGCCGTTGGCGATGGCGTTTTCCAGATAAGCCAGGCGCAGGTCGGGGTCCGGATCGGCGCACTGTTCGCGCCATGTTTGCAGTTCGCCAGCGCGATCCTGCGCATCTGCCCCCAAAGCCGTCGAACCAGAGGAGAACACGAACACAAAACAGCCAAGAACCACTCCCATCACTGTACAATACCATGTTCCGTTCATCATTACTCAGCCTCGCTTACAGACGCTCTGCTCTTGGTTGTGCAAAAGAACCACCGTACAGGAATACCCGGCATACATATAGTTATAAGGGTCAATGAATAATTCATACTACGCCCAAAACAGCGAAGCAAGCTTTGATGCGCGTTGCGGATTGCGAAGTTTGCACTGTGCCCCACGTTAAATAAAACCAGACAGATCCTTGGAAGACCTAAGTATTGGGACAATGCGTCAAACCGCGTTGAAGGCATTTTTATAATTTGACGAGGCTATCCAGCAGCCACACCCGCTATCTTGAAAAATAGCCTTTCAAGCGATAGGACAAGATTATCAGGCTGGGCTCCACAGCCACCATTTTCATACACGAAAACCAATTTGGAATGAGATGGTTTGGAGGACTAATGACGGATTGGACAACTATTGCAAATATATTAATGGCAGTCGCAACGTGTATTATGGCGTGGGCAACATGGAGAATGGCACGGGCAACGAACAAAACTCTTGAAGCTCAATGGAAGCCTTACGTAACTGTTTATCCACAATTACGTAATGATGCTTCACGCGTACTACAGATTGTCATCGAAAACATTGGGTCTGCCCCTGCATATGATGTTAAATTTAAAATACCTCATAATTTATTGTATCATGCATGGGGAATTCCACAAGATAGTAAAACAAAAGCAAAGGCCTTTACATCTGGTCCATTTATCACAGGGATCCCCTACCTTCCTCCAAGGGGAAAACGAATAATCGATTGGGGCCAGTATGGCGGTATATTAAAAAGCCTACAAGAACAACAAGCCGAGGTAACAACTATATTCAGTAACGCCTATGGAGACAAAGAACCGCCAGCAAAGAGCATATTAGATATAAAAGACTTTAAAACAAATGCTGCTGCGAGCTCCCTTGAGTATAGAAAAACAGACGCTATTGAGAAAACTTCAAAAACCATCGGCACGCTTTGCTCTATTTTTGAAAAAAAACTGAAGACACAAAGCCATAATGATGCATATATGTGGGCATATATTGCAACAAAACTTGGATTACCTATAGAACTCGCTGAACAACAAAACTGGCAAGATGGACTATCAGAGGAACAAAGGGAGGCTGCTATAGCTTCGGCACACACCATATTAAAGCGCTTTCGTCCCGAACTGGTCAAAGACGATGAGGAGTTTTAGCTATGTGAGTTTCGACCTGATCTGACAGCGTCCATGATTGACAAATTCGTTGTAGCCATGTTGCACTCGAAAGTGCTTTTGGTAGCCCAGATCAACCAGGCCATCGTAGCCACGCCAGCCGTCAGAATGGATACTGTTCTCCAGTTCGGCCACGAATTATGCCCTGAAGCGTGGCTTTTAAGCAGTCTACAACCTCAGTGTAAACTCGGCCTTTTCGATCTTGATCGATAACAGCTTCGTCTCTGTCAGTGCAACCCCGGTTGCTGACTGTTCTGCACAGGAAGCCCTCCGGCTTATAGAAATATGAGGATTTATAGTGATGGATCGTAATAATATTGTCAATTTCCTCATTTCTACAGTAACAGATATTCGCGCTCAGACCAACGCGCCTGAGTTACTCAACATGTCTGAAGATACGACTCTCTTCGGCAGAGACGGCGTTCTTAGTTCGCTCATGCTGGTGGAACTCATGCTGGCGCTGGAAGATTTCTGCAACGCGAACGGGATTAAATTTGTCTGGACCAGCGACAGCGCCATGTCCCAGCGTCAAAGCGTGTACCGATCTGTGGCTTCATTGGCAGATTTCGTGCTGTCCTTGCCCCGCACGGAAATGCCGGGCAGTGTAAAGGAGAGCTGATGTGTCCGGCAGTAAACATATCGTCATTACCGGCGCAAGTCGGGGGCTAGGACGACACCCGGCACTCAAGGCACTGAATGGCGGGTATTCGGTCACTGGTCTTGCGCGCACCCCGCCCCCGGAAGCAGGCTTCCCCAGCGACGTCACCAGTCCGGCCAATGTGGCGCAGTGTTTTTCCGCTCCACGCAAAAGGCCTCTCTGGGCCTTGATCAATGCGGCGGGTGTGGGGGGCGTATGCGCTTACTGCAAACACTGATTCACAGGGTCAGCGCCCCTGAGAGGCCCTTTCTGGCAGGTAACGGCCACAGCTTGAGCCTCAGTGCGGTAGCCCAGGCCGGAATCGACTGTCAGGACATTGCCCCAGGTGAAGTGGTTGCCCTGATTGGCGATTTTGACGCGCAGAGCATCGCCGCCCTGCTTGCACTGATCGACCGTGGGGCTGTCATCATGCCCCTGACCGAAGCCAGCGCGACGCAGCACGAGTATTTTCTGGAAGCTGGCCATGCCGATTGGCTTATCCATAATGGAAAAAAGACGCGTTTGCGGCAAGGCTTGCCGGAGCAGCCTCTTTTACAGAACCTGCGAGAACGCGGCCATGCGGGGCTGATTCTGTTTTCATCAGGCAGTACCGGACGCCCCAAGGCTATTCTGCACGACTTTTCCCGCTTTCTTGCCCGCTACGACACACCGCGTCCTGCCTGGATCACGCTGAATTTTCTGCTGTTCGACCATATTGGCGGTCTGAACACGCTCTTTCATACCCTGTACAACAACGGGCTTGTGATTCGCCCTTCGGGCAGAACTCCTGCCGCTGTTGTGGACGACATACAGCGGCACAATATCCAGCTTCTCCCCACAACGCCTACGTTTTTGCGGCTTTGGGCACTGGAAGGCATGCCTGCGCCTTCAGAAATTCCCTCTCTGCGCCTGATCACCTACGGCACGGAACGCATGGATCAGCACACCCTTTCCCTGCTGGCCGAGGCACTGCCAGGCGTGAACATCCGTCAGACCTACGGCATGAGCGAGCTTGGTATCTTGCGCATCCGCACCCGCAGCAGAGACGGTTTGTGGATGGAAGTGGGCGGCGAAGGCGTGGAGAGCAAAGTGATTGACGGAGAGTTGTATCTCCGGGCGCGGAACCGTATGGAGGGCTATCTCAATGCGGCGTCTCCCTTTGATGACGAGGGTTGGTACGCCACACGCGATATAGTGGAATGCGATGGCCCCTGGCTTCGCATTGTTGGCCGCCGCGACACCTTGATCAACGTGGGTGGGCTGAAAGTGCTGCCGTCCGAAGTGGAGCACGCTGCCTTGCAGTTTCCCGGCATTTGCCTTGCGCGGGTGGAAGGACGCTCCAACCCCGTAACGGGAATGCATGTGGAGCTTCTGTGTCAGCCCGAAAAAGATGTCTCCATAGATAAAAAGGCGCTCTTGCGACATCTGCGAACCTTGTTGCCTCCCCATGCCGTACCGGCCCGGCTTGTCCTCGGGCAAGTGCCGGTGGGGCATAGGTACAAACAATTGTGAGGCAACATGGCAAAGGGTACCCCCCCTTTTTTCAAGTGATCGAAGCAGAGGCCACACCCGTGGCCTCTGCCGTTTTTTTAACGCCCACAGCCTTTGACGTGAGGCTTTAGCGTGCCGTAACGCAACAGTAGGCGCGTCGGCACCCCCACAAAAGCGCTGCCATGCGCGGTCTGCTGCCGTGTTTGACTCCCGCACCCGCCCCAGTGGCAACCCCCTCCATTACGAAAAAATATTTATATTTCAGCACATAACAAACAATCTCCGCCAGGGTGTCCTTGGCGTCAGCAGTCGCAAAAATCTGTAAAACCGTCACTGTTTGGCTAATAACTGTCACCGTATTGCCATATTGACGCGCTACTTTTCGGGCAATCCATCAACTCACCGGAGACTGATCATGCCCACGCCGTTAGTGCTAAGCCCATCTGCTTCAGGCCATGAACCGCTGGTCCTTTGCCCTGGCCCGCGCCCTCTGGAACAACCCCTCGCCGCCATGCGGGCCGCCGCCCGCGCCGCAGCCCGCGCCACCGCACTGGCGTCAGAAGAGCGGCAGGCCCTGTGGGATGTTTTGCATAAAAAAAGCATCCACAGCGTGCTGCAACCCATAGTTTCCCTGCGGGACGGATCCATTTTCGGCTACGAGGCGCTGGGGCGAGGGCCTGCGGGCACCCCCCTGGAAAGCCCGGAGGCTCTCATCAACGCCGCCCTGCGTCACGGACGCATGCTTGAGTTGGAGCATTTGTTCCGGTACAGCGCGCTCAAGGCGGCACGGCAGATCGCCACGGGCATCCGCCTTTTCCTCAACGTCAATCCCAACATCATACAAGACCCGCATTTTGGCGTGGGCTTCACCAAGGAATACCTTACCCGCTTTGCTATCCGCGCCGAAGATATGGTTTTTGAAATCACCGAACGCGAATCTGTGGACAATTTGCGCGGCTTCAAAAAAATCATCGAGCACTATAAGGCACAGAATTACCAGATAAGCATTGACGACGCAGGGGCCGGATATTCCGGCCTCAACCTTATTTCAGACGTGCAGCCGCATTTCATCAAGCTCGATATGCGCCTCATTCGCGGTGTAGACAAAGACCTTACCCGTCAGGCGCTCATCAAGAGCATGCAG
>JAQVZK010000203.1 GCA_028708195.1 Desulfovibrio sp. | reverse complement strand
CTTCCAGTTCCGGCTTCCAGACAAAGTTGCCAGAGCGGATTTCTTCACGCACGCGGTCGAGCCCCTCAACCAGAAGCTGAGCCTCGCCAGGCGCGATGATGCCCTGGCGTCCCAGCATGCGCGCATGGGCCTGAGAAGCGCGGATATCCTGGGCGTAAAGCGCCCTGTCATAGGATTGGGAGTCCGTGTACTGGGCCACAGCTTCTTTGGGGCCTTCGGCAAAGCGTCCGCCCCAACTCTGGTTGGTCTTCATGGCAGTGTCCATTGCTTTTAAAGTAGTGATTCGGGGGCAGGCACACCGTGTGAAGCGCCCCTGCCCCCGAAGTTCCATCACGCCCGAGCCAGCTTGCTGGAGCCATGCCCCACTGTAAAAGGCTCGCCAGACGGTTGGCCCGGGAGCCTGTGTCAGGCCGACGTGGGCATTGGTACGGCCCGTCCGGGGACTAGCCTTTCAGTTTGTTCTTGACCGCCGCATGCAGGCGCAGCCGCAGGCTGTTAAGGCGAATAAAGCCCGCCGCATCCTTATGGTCATAGTCGCCACCTTCAAACGTGGCCAGATCTTCTGAGAAAAGCGAATTGGGGGAGGTGCGGGCCAGGGGCCACACGCCGCCCTTGTAAAGTTTGGCGCGCACAGTGCCTGTGACGCCCTCTTGCGATTTGTCCATAAAGGCCTGCATGGCTTCGCGCTCGGGCGAGTACCAGAAGCCGTTGTAGACGCACTGGGAATAGCGCACGGCCAGCATGTCGCGAATGCCAAGCAGCTCGCGGTCAAGGCAGATGCCTTCGAGGTCGCGGTGCAGCTTGTACAGCAGGGTGCCTGCGGGGTTTTCGTACACGCCGCGGCACTTCATGCCGACAAAGCGGTTTTCGACCATATCGTCGCGGCCAATGCCGTTACGGCCAGCGATTTCGGCCAGGGTAGTGATGATGGCGGCCGGTGAAAGGGCTTTGCCATTGACGGCAACCGGGTTGCCGCACTCAAAATCAACGCTGACCATTTCAGGCGTGTCGGGGGCTTGCTCAACGGGTACGCAGCGCTCGTGGCAGGATTCGTGCGGCTCATTGCCGGGATTTTCGAGTTCGCTGCCTTCAAAACTTGTGTGCAGCATGTTGGCGTCCATGCTGTAGCGCTTGGCGGCGCTGGAAATGGGAATACCGTGCTTGTCGGCAAATGCGGTAAGGGCCGTGCGCGACATGAGCTCCCACTCGCGCCAGGGGGCGATGACCTTGATGTCGGGGGCCAGAGCGCTGGCGGCAAATTCAAAGCGCACCTGGTCATTGCCCTTGCCGGTGGCACCGTGAGAGATGGCGTCAGCGCCTTCTTTGCGGGCGATATCAACGAGAGCCTTGGCAATGAGGGGGCGGGCAATGGAGGTGCCAAGCAAATAGCGTCCTTCATAGATGGCCGCGCCGCGCATCATCGGGAACACAAAGTCCTTGGCCATTTCTTCGCGCAGGTCAACAACGTATGCCTTGGAAGCCCCGGTCTTGAGGGCTTTTTCTTCCACACCCGAGAGGTCTTCGGGCTGGCCAAGGTTGGCGGTGACGGCGATGACTTCGCACTTGTACGTCTCAATAAGCCACTTTAAAATAACCGATGTATCAAGCCCGCCAGAATAGGCGAGAACAACTTTTTTGATGTCTTGCATTATCAAGCCCCCTTATGAATTCAAGGGATGAATTATTGCGTAAATCAGGATGGTGCGCAAGGCTTTAATAGGTGAGCGTTTTCCTGTTTGCCCACTCAGAGAAAATGTTGACCTTGAGTCAAAGTGCATGTACTATTCTTTAGTTTGAGCAAACGGCGATTATTCAGTCGCCCCTTTCGTACCGATCTCCAAAGCCGCAGGAATGCCCAATGCCCAAGCGTACGGATTTACACAAGATTCTTGTTATCGGCGCGGGACCCATCATCATCGGCCAGGGCTGCGAGTTTGACTACTCCGGCTCGCAGGCTGTCAAAGCCCTTAAAGAAGAGGGCTACAAAGTGGTGCTGGTCAACTCCAATCCCGCTACCATCATGACCGACCCACAGTTGGCTGACGCCACCTATGTGGAACCCATCGAACATGACACCCTGACAGCCATTATCCGAAAAGAACGCCCCGATGCACTTTTACCTACCCTTGGCGGGCAGACGGCTTTGAACGCCGCTCTTGGACTTGCCAAGAGCGGCGTTTTGGCGGAGTACGGCGTTGAACTCATAGGCGCGCGCGCTGAAGTTATTGAAAAGGCCGAAAGCCGTGAGCTTTTTCGTGAAGCTATGGAGCACATTGGCCTTAACATGCCTGCCAGCGGCATTGCCAGAAATCTTGATGAAGTGCGCCATCTCGGCAATTTATTGCCTTTCCCCCTTATTGTGCGCCCGGCCTTTACCCTGGGCGGCACGGGCGGTGGCGTTGCCTACAACCTTGCCGATCTTGAAGAAGTGGCGGGCAATGGCCTGGCAGCCAGCCCCACCACCGAGGTCATGATCGAGCAGAGCGTGCTCGGCTGGAAAGAGATTGAAATGGAAGTGATGCGTGACACCAAGGACAACTGCGTCATCATCTGCTCCATTGAAAACCTTGATCCAATGGGGGTCCACACGGGCGACTCCATCACCGTGGCCCCGGTGCAGACGCTCTCTGACTCCGAATATCAGCAGATTCGTGATGCCTCCATTGCCATCATGCGCGAAATCGGGGTGGAAACCGGCGGCAGTAACGTGCAGTTCGGCATCAACCCGGCCAATGGCGAAATTGTCGTCATTGAAATGAACCCGCGCGTGTCGCGTTCTTCAGCGCTGGCCTCCAAGGCGACGGGGTTTCCCATCGCCAAAATCGCGGCCAAACTGGCTGTTGGTTATACTCTGGATGAACTGCGCAACGACATCACCCGTGAGACTGTGGCCAGCTTCGAGCCCGCCATCGACTACTGCGTGGTCAAGATTCCCCGTTTTACCTTTGAGAAATTCCCCGGTGCCAAGGACGAGCTCACCACATCCATGAAGAGTGTGGGCGAAGCCATGAGCATTGGCCGTACCTTCAAAGAAGCCCTGCAAAAAGGCCTGCGCTCGATGGAAATCGGAGCCACTGGCCTTGGGTACAACTTCAATGCCGAACTGCCCGACCGCGAGGTTATCCTCGAGTCTTTGCAGCGGCCCAACTCGCGCCGTATTTTTTCGCTGAGGCAGGCTCTGCTTGCGGGCATCACCGAAGAAGAGATTTTTGAGGTGTCCGCCATTGACCCCTGGTTTGTCCGTCAGTTGCAGGACATTGTGGATATGGAGCAGCGCATCCGCAACTTTGGCATGGCCAATGACATGACCGCCGGTAATGAAGCGCTGACAGTCATTTTGCGCGAAGCCAAGGAATACGGCTTCTCTGACCGGCAGCTTGCCGAAATGTGGAAGCGCCCCGAAGCTGACATTCGCCGTTTGCGCAAGGAAATGAACATCCTGCCGACCTACTATCTGGTCGACACCTGCGCTGGCGAGTTTGAGGCCTATACGCCCTATTTTTACTCCACCTACGAGAAGGGCGATGAACTCAAGCTTGAAGCCCGCCGCAAGGTGCTTATCCTCGGTGGTGGCCCCAACCGTATCGGCCAGGGCATCGAGTTTGACTACTGCTGCTGTCATGCCTCCTTTGCCCTGCGCGATGCGGGCATTATGGCCATTATGGCTAACTCCAACCCCGAAACCGTCTCCACAGACTACGACACTTCAGACCGGCTTTATTTTGAACCGCTGACCTTTGAAGATGTCATGAACATTGTGGAAAAAGAAAAGCCCGAGGGCGTCATCGTGCAGTTTGGCGGGCAGACCCCGCTGAACCTGGCTGTGCCGCTCATGCGCGCAGGCGTGCCCATTCTTGGCACCAGCCCCGACGCCATTGACCGCGCCGAAGACCGCGAACGCTTTCAGGCGCTCATCCAGAAGCTGGGGCTGCTGCAGCCGCCCAACGGCACGGCCATGAGCCTTGAAGATGCTCTGGCTGTGGCCGAGCGTATCACCTATCCTGTGGTGGTGCGGCCAAGCTATGTGCTTGGCGGTCGCGCAATGGCCGTTGTGTATGACGCCGCGGAACTGACCGCGTACTTTCACGCTCAGGTGCCCGAAAGGCCAGAACATCCCATCCTCGTTGACAAGTTCCTCGAACACGCGGTGGAAGTGGATGTGGACGCCCTGTCTGACGGCAATGACGTATATGTGGCAGGCATTATGGAGCATATCGAAGAAGCAGGCATCCACTCCGGCGATTCGGCCTGCGTGCTGCCTTCATACTCCCTGTCATACGACCATGTGGCCCTGATTGCGGTTCAGGCCGAAGCGCTTGCCCGCGAGCTCAAAGTGGTGGGCCTCATGAATATCCAGTTTGCCATCAAGGGCGACGATATCTATATTCTTGAAGTTAATCCGCGCGCCTCGCGCACGGCCCCCTTTGTGTCCAAGGCCACAGGCGTGCCCCTGCCGTATCTGGCCACCCAGGTCATGCTGGGCAAAACCCTTGATGAACTTGACCCCTGGAGCATGCGCAAGGGTGGTTTTACCTGCGTGAAAGAAGCGGTCATGCCCTTCCAGCGCTTCCCCGGTGTGGACGTCATACTTGGCCCTGAAATGCATTCCACTGGTGAAGTGATGGGTATGGGCTCCAATTTTGGCGAAGCCTTCCTCAAAAGCCAGCTCGGCGCGGGCCAGGTGCCGCCGCAGGGGGGCAAGCTCTTTCTTTCCGTCAACGACCGTGACAAGCCTTTTCTGCCAGAAGTGGCCGAAAAGTTTGCCAAGCTTGGCTTTGAACTGCTGGGCACCAAGGGCACAGCGGCGATTCTGCGCGACCACGGGCTCAAGGTTGAAGAAGTCC
>JAQVZK010000202.1 GCA_028708195.1 Desulfovibrio sp. | reverse complement strand
CCAGCACCACATGCTTGATGAGGTCAACGCCAAGGCCCTGGCCATGAGCGACACCTTCAGCGACCGCGCCTTCAACGTAAGCGAAAAGGTGCAGCCCTTTATTGAAGAAGCACGCCGCCTGCTTGTGCTGAGCAATACCTACAAGAGCTGGCCCAACGCTATGGAAGCCGTGAGCCGCCGCCTTACGGTGACCATCACAGAAGTGAACAAGATTCTGGCACCCATGACGGCAGCGCGCGTTGAGTCGCAAACCCTGCTTGAGCGCATCAGCTACCTGGCCGACAGTCTGCCCGAAGATCTGCACGACGAACGCCTCAGCGCCGAAATGCAGGAGTACATCAAATCTCTGGCCATGACCCGCCTGCGGCTCACGGCGGTGCTTGCGCAGTACGACACGGCCCTGGCCCCCTCGTTGGGTCTGCTCAACCGTCTTGAAAAAACGCGCGAAGAAATAGCCTCCCAACTGCCCGCCCTGTGGAAGGATTACTATCTGCAAAAGCCGGTGCCCTGGCTCAGCCCCACCGCCTGGACAAATTTTTCCAAGCAGATGACCTATTCCTATCAGGGCATGATGCTGCGCATACCCGTCGAGGTTCCCATACGCTTGAAAGCTGGGGCACGGCTATTTTGCGTTTTTTTGTCTGCCTGCTGTTTACGGGCATCATCACGGTGATGCTGTCGCGGCGCTGGCTCAAGCAAGACTCCACCCCGACGGTAAAGCACATCTTTAAGGTCACTCTACCCTGGTTCTGCGTGGGCCTGGCTCTGCTTGGCAGTTCCCTCTCTGCCTCTGGTGAATTCTTTCGATTATTTTTGGCCCTCGGTAACCTGAGCCTCATTGTGGCCCAGATATATCTGGCCTGGGACCTGCGCCAGCTCAAATATCCCGAGGTGCAGGTGGAACGGTCGCCCCTGTGGCACCTTATTCCACTGACACTGTGCGCGTATGTACTTCTTTATCTGCCGCTGCTCAAACCGCTGGTGCTCATTATCTGGATGGCCCTGCTTATTGCAGACATCGTCCGCATGCGCCGCCGCAAGGAGCAGGACCTGGGCCCACTGCATGCAGAAACTTCGGTGCTGGAAGCCGAATCGGTGGTGCTGTGGGTATGCCTCATCATGAGCATCTTTGGCCTGCACCTCTACAGCATGGTGCTCTATCTCTGCTTTGTGTCCTGCTCTCTTGCCCTGCAACTTTCGCTGGGCGGCATGAGCTTTGTGACCACAGTGAGCGAAAAATTGCCCCAGGAGGGTGTGCGCGCGGCACTGGCCCACATGGCCGTGGCCCTGGCCGCTCCGGTTGTGCTGGTGTTGGCCTTTTTGGGCGTCACCCTGTGGGTAACCACACTGCCCGGCGGCCTGCCTCTGCTGCAGTACTACATACTGCGGGGTGTCAACGTGGGCACCACGCAGTTCAACGTGCTGCACCTGCTCATGATTGTCAGCGCCTTTTACATTACCCGCACCGCCGTGGGTATGGGCTCGCGCTTTTTGGGCCGCTTGCCCAAGCAGGGGCTGCAAATAGACGCCACTCTCATTCCCCCGATGCAGACGGCCTTTACCTACGCCCTGTGGTGCTGCTTTGCCCTCTTTGTGCTCAAGGCACTGGGCATGGAACTAAGCAACTTGGCTATGGTGGCCGGTGGTCTTTCTGTCGGTATCGGTTTTGGCATGCAGACCATTGTTAACAACTTTCTCTCCGGCCTCATCCTTATCTTCAGCCGTACGCTTCAGGCTGGCGACGTGGTGGAGGTGGGCGGCACCCAGGGCCGGGTACGTAAAATCAGCGTGCGCGCCACAATGGTAGAAACCTTTGATAATGCGCTTATTATTGTGCCCAACTCTGAATTTGTGGCCAGTCGCCTCATCAACTGGACGCGCAACAGCCGTACCGTGCGTAAAGAAATAAAGGTGGGCGTGGCCTACGGCAGCGATACTGCGGCCGTCATGCGCATTCTGCTGGCCACAGCCAACGCCAACAGCAACGTGCTCAAATACCCCCCGCCCTCTGTGACCTTTGCGGATTTTGGGGCCAGCACCCTTGATTTCAGTCTGCTTTTCTGGGTACGTGACTATGACGTGGGCGCCTCCACAGCCTCTGCCATCCGGATCGAAATAGAAAAAGAGTTCCGCAATCAGCGCATTGAAGTGGCTTTTCCGCAGTTGGATGTTCATATCAAGGATGCTCCCCCCCGCATGAAAAGCCCGCCGCCGCCCTCTGAGCAGCGCGCCGTCAAAAAGCTGACCCGACGTCCCCGGCGCAGACCGCTTGCACAGGGAGAATCCAGAAGGTCAGAGGCTGCGCCAGCACAGAGCAGGGCGGACGACGATGACGACGAAGCATAGGTAAGCAGAATGCGCCCGGCCCGGCACGGGGTTGAAGCGCTCCACGGCTGCTGCCCTGCCAGGGGCGCAGTCAAACACAAGCCACAAGGAGAGCATATGATCTATCGCGCCGACGCACTGGATGGATTTGAAAAAGAAATGTTCGGCGGCCCCGGAACCGCCAAGTTTACAAAAATTGTTAATGAAGACGGCCTTGTAGGCAAGGGACGCCTGTTCAGCCGCGTGAACCTCAAGCCCGGTTGCGCCGTTGGCAGCCACAAGCACAGTGGCGAAATGGAGATCTACTATGTGCTCTCGGGCCAGGGCACCTATGACGACAACGGCACCGCCACGCAGGTCAAGGCTGGCGACGTGACTGTGTGTAATGACGGTGAAGTGCACGGCATGCTTAACAGCGGCACCGGCGATATGGAAATGATCGCCCTTATTCTGTTTACGAAATAGCGCCTGTTTTCGAAATAGCGCCGGGCACAGCCAAGCTGCGTACTACGCGTACGGCCCTTGGGGCCTGAAACGAACAGTGGAGAAGCCATACGGCCTCTCCACTGTCTTTTTTAAGCTATTTTAAGCTGTCTTTTCTAGTCCAGCCCCATAGCCTTGCTGATTTTTTTGGCTGCTTTTTTGACTTTTTGCAGGGGGGTCTGCTCCCCGGCGGCTGCAAATTCACGCAGCAGTTCTTCCTGCCGGTCAGAGAGCCGTGTGGGCGTAAGAATCTTGACTTCCACCAGCATGTCGCCCTTCTGCCTGCGGCCGGGGTAGGGCATGCCCTCGCCGGGTACGCGCAGCACGGTGCCGCTTTGTACGCCCTTGGGGATATCAAGCTGAATGGGCTTGTCCAGACCGGGAATTTCTACCCTGTGGCCAAGGGCCGCCTGAACAAAGCTTATTTCCTGTGTGAAAACAAGGTCCTGGCCCTGACGCTGCCAGCGTTTGTCCTGCTCCACCGTGAGGACCACGTAAAGGTCACCGGGGGGGCCGCCGTGCACACCGGGCTCGCCTTCGCCGCGCACCCGCAGGCGGGTGCCCGTATCCACACCGGCGGGCACGCGCACCACCAGTTCACGGGTATTGGTTACGATGCCGTCGCCCTTGCACTTGGGGCAGCGCTTGGTAATGCTGCGTCCTGTGCCCTGACAGGCCGTACACGGCATGGCGATCTGAAAGAAGCCCTGTGAGCGGCGTATCTGGCCGGATCCGTTGCACTGGCGGCAGGTTTCGACTTTGCTGCCGGGGGCGGCACCGCTGCCTTTGCATTCGCCACAGGTGACGTGCTTTGGCAGAGAAAGGGTGATTTCATCACCGGTGGCCGCCTGAGAAAAAGAAATGGTGAGATTGTAGCGCAGGTCTGACCCGGCTGTGGGCCGGGGGCCACGACCGGCAGACGAAAAGCCAAAGAGGTCACCGAAAATATCGCTGAAATGGGCGAAAATATCTTCGTTGCTGCCAAAGCCTCCGCCCCCGTTCACACCTGCATGGCCAAAGCGGTCATAGCGGGCGCGCTTGTCGGGGTCGCGCAGGATATCGTAAGCCTCGGCCGCCTGCTTGAAGTTCTGTTCGGCCTCGGGATCATCGGGGTTGTGGTCTGGGTGATACTTGAGGGCGAGCTTGCGGTAGGCCCGTTTGATCTCATCTTCACCGGCGCTGCGGCTGACGCCCAGCACCTCGTAATAATCGAGCTCCATCATGGTCCGGGTTCCGGTGGCTGCGTGCTTGTGCGCCTGGGATAAAGGTTGTATTCACAGGCGCGGCGGCCGCCCAGGGGCAGCCGCCGCGTAAACGTTATGGCTAGATGCCCCTATTCGCCAGAGGCGGGCGCGGCCTGCTCCCCATCAATGGGGGCGTAAAGACTATCATCGTCGGGCAGCACTTTGCCCGCAGCGATTTCACGAAGGGCGGTGACCACTTCTTTGTTGCGCGATTCCACAAGGGGTTCATACCCTTCACGGTACTGATGCACGCGCTTGATGGCCATTTGTACAAGCAAGAAGCGGTTGTCTACGCGCTCCTGGCAATCTTCAACAGTAATACGGGCCATGCTGCCTCCGTAGTGTGTGCGGCCGGGGCCGCAGGCTGAGGCGAAAAAAATCGCCGCAGTTCATTTTGATAAATAATACCGCCCGACCATTTGTAAAGGGCCGGGCGTGGATTACGCCTGGGGGCAGGCTTTGCCTGCTGAAATAAGATATGATATAGGCCGCCATTAACACTGTCAAGCATGGCGGCAACCCTGGCCGCATAGCCGATTTTGAAGGAGATTGCCAGTCATGAGCAGAGAAAAAAGGTCTTTCGCGCAGGAAGTGTGCGTAAAAAGCGCGGGCAAGGCCATGCAGATGACCAATATGCTCTGGCCCGGCTGCCGGGTTGGTGTGGCTGCCTCCGGCGGGGTAGACAGCTTTGTTTTGCTGAAAACCCTTAAAATTCGTCAAGGAATCGTACCTTTTCGCTTTGAAATTATGGCCCTGCACCTCAACCCCGGCTTTGACGATCAAAGCCACGCGGCCCTTTTGCACTGGCTGGCCGCGCACGGCATTCCG
>JAQVZK010000201.1 GCA_028708195.1 Desulfovibrio sp. | reverse complement strand
TATTTCATCAAGGGCCGCGCCGGAGGCGTTGGCAAGCCCCGTGGCTTCAACCACACCGTCCACAGCGCTGCGCACCTCATCAACATTGGTGCGGGCAGAAGCCTGAATTGCCATGATGGCCCTGCTTACCTCCTGGGTGGCGTGCATGGTTTTTTCGGCCAGTTTGCGCACCTCATCCGCCACCACGGCAAAACCCCTGCCGGCATCACCTGCGCGGGCAGCTTCAATGGCCGCATTGAGCGCCAGAAGGTTGGTCTGGTCGGCAATGTCAGAGATCACACCCATAATACTGCCGATACTTTCTGCCTGACTGCCCAGTTCGTCCATATTGCCCTGCAGGTTGAGGGCCACGCTGTTTACGTGATTGATAGACTGAACAACGCTGTTCACGAGGCTTGAGCCATCTTCTGCCTTGTTGCGCGACTTCTGGCTTTGGTCGGCGGCCTGGGCGGCATTGTGCGCCACTTCAATAACAGTTGAATTCATTTCGGTTATGGCGTGCGCAGTGGACGTTACACGAGTTCGCTGCATTTCGGCTCCGCGTGAAATTTCCTCAACCTGCGTGGAAAGCTCTTCAGAAGCCGCCGCCACACGGTCAGAAATATTTGAGGCCAGGCTGGCAACCTGCAGCATGGTCCGCTGCTGGCATTTTATGGCTGAAATATCGGTAATAAGCTGCAAAACAGCACTGATATTGCCGTGCTCGTCCAGCATGGGAATGGCGGTGTATGCAACATCCATAGCCCTTCCCTGCGGGTAGGCCGTGGTTTCGCCAGAGGCCGGGGCTTTGGTATCCACAGCTATGGTCAAACCGCAGCACTCTGTGCCGTAGTCGTCGCGGCGGAACATTTCGTGGCAGGTCATGCCCTGCCAGCCTTCGCCCACAAGCTCACGGGCAATCCTGTTAATATAGGCAGCCTTGAGGTCCCTGTTGAGCACAACCACCGGCGAAGGAATGTTTTCAAGAACAATCCTGAACTGCTGGAGAATGTGGTTTGTTCCGCCCACAAGCACGGCAAATTCACCCTCAAAGGTGCTGGCATCGCCTTCAGCATTGAGATAACCGTCTTCAATTTTTCTTTCCAGCCGCCGATATTCTTCAAGAATTTTCTTTAATGTGACGGGTATGAGCTTCATGGCCTCAACAACCATGCCGATCTCGCCTTTTTCGCGGGTTTTTGGCTGGCGGGATACGTCGCCGTGGGCCACGGCCTGCGCATAGCCCGAAAGATCAGAGAGCACACGCACGATACCAATGACAATGCCCGACGCAAGAATGACACCCAAAATGACACCAGCAATACTTGTTATGAGCATATATTGCTGGGCTTTTTGATTCTCGGTAAGAATCTGCGGCCCCAGGGCCCCAAGTTCCACTGCGATGCTGTTGTTGACCGTGGCCAGCGCAAAATGGATATTGTTAATATCTGACAAAAAGTTTGCAACGCCAGAATTGGCCACTTCAAACAGCTGTTCCATTTTGTCGACACTGGCGCTTGTGGTGTCTGTTATTTTTGAAATATCGGTATACAGGTCGCGCCCCTCTTGAGAAGCAGCAAGATATGGCCGGATTTTGTCCATCTCCTTGCCAAACAGCGCAAGGTCTTCGCGAATTTTCTTGCCCTCGGCCAAATTGCGCGATTCAGTAAAGCGCTCAAGGCTGGACTGCATGAATGCCATATGCCCCCAGGCTTGAGAAAGGTCGCCCAACGCTTCAGTATCACCGGCAGCGTACAGTGTTCGCCCCAGAGCCTGCATGTCCTTGGTCAGCCTGCTCATGTCTGGCAGAATGATTTTGTCATGCAGTTTAATGGCTTCATCCAGATTTTTGCTGGCAATATCAATGCTGGCAGTGAGGTTTTGCGCGGCTGCCAGCATTTTTTTGAGAGGTTCGCTTCGGTAAGGGGTAGTGGCCAGGCCATTGGCCTGCTGAATCAGGGAGATCAGGGTGTTTACGCCATCATGGGCCGCCTTGATCGCGGTTTTGTTTTTCAGGTCAGCCAGAAACTGGAATGTGTCGGACTTTATGGCGTTGGTAATGCTGGCGGTATCTCTGCATACGACACCAAGATATGCAACACGGCGATATTCCTCAAAATTTACTGAAGATACGCCTATATTTCTGTAGCCATAACCGGCCATTGCCACTAACAGCAAGACCATGAGGGCAAATCCGAAAATTATCTTGTATTTTGTTGTCATGCTGATGTCCTGTGGAGCGATAAATACGCACCATTCTATATAAAGAGACAATGACCCCGTGTTTCTTGAAGCATTTCATCTTTATCGGTAAGCATGCTGATTGTAAATTATTCATGCGTAAAACAAGCATATATATAAATTAACATGAGCTTATAAAGCCATCAATACTCATCAATAAAATATCATTACATTTAAAAAATACTGGCAACTGTATGTGTTGCATGTCAGAATAGATGTGTTTTACATTATACAAAAGCACACTGCACTTTTGTTAAAATTCACCAATCTTTCAGTTACGATTATTTAGTTATCAAAAAAGGCTGCCATTGCAAATGATAATCTATAACATCTTTTCGGTACTACATGAAAAAAGAATAGGCTTTAGCCCTTGCTAATGTGTTCGTTTCAGTGGAGCACAACAATTTTTATAACGTAACTATCCATATTATATACCAATCAAGCAATCACAATATATCCATTGCAACGCCCCAATAAAAAAGTGGATATACGCGCAAACGTATACCCACTCATAAAACGGACAGCCATCTGTCAATCAGGCTGCACCGCCATACCGTTGTATGCCCAGTATGTCTTCACCCGGCGTCGGGTAAAAAACCTCCAGTTGCAAAGCAGCACAAGAGCCACACTAAAGACGAACAGAAAATAAATACCGCGCCGAAGCCTTACAGACAGCGCACTCAGGCGCTGCGCAAAATTATTCGTGGAATTTCCGAAGGCACGCCAAGGCGCACGGGAAAGCCGTTCCACAAGCCTGCGCCGGAACTCACGTACATATTGAGCGCATCAACCTTGTACTGTCCATACAGATAGCCGCCGTTGAACTGCGCCACCACGGCGTTCATACCAAGAATCTGCCCGCCGTGCGTATGGCCGGAAAGTTGTAAATCAATGCCCTGACTGGCATTTATTGCCGCGTTCACGGGCCTGTGCTCCATAAGAATGCGCACGGCACCCTCTGGCGCGCCCTGAACCGCCGTGGCGATACCCGGGCCTGGCAGGCCAAAACGCTCCGCCACCACGTCCGTCACCCCGGCGATGACCAGGGGCTGCCCCTGAATGTTCAGAACCTCGTGCCGGTTCTGCAGCATAGTTATGCCAAGGGCAGAAAATGCCTTCATCCAGCCAGAAAAATTACTGTAATACTCGTGATTGCCCGCTGCCCCCAGTATGCCGTAATTGGCTTTGAGCCGCCGCAAGGGGGCAACGTCTGCCGCCCTGACCGTGGGGTTGCCGTCGACCATATCACCCGTAAACAGCACAAGGTCCGGCTTAAGGCCATTAACCCTGTCTACCAGGGCGCTGACCCAGGAACCTTGCAGAAGCGGGCTTGCGTGCATGTCGCTGATCTGTACGATGCTCAGCCCGTCCAGCGCCTTGGGCAGCCTGGGCACGACCATTTCAATATCCCGCACGCGCGGCACATTAACGGCTTCACGCACACCCCACAGCGCTGTGCCCGAGGCAAGAACCACCATCAGGGCCTGCCGTCTGCCAGAGGAAAAAGCAGGTGAGGCATGGGCCGGTGTTGAACTGGCAAAAATTTTACGCGCGCCCCAGCGGACGAGCAAAACCAGATCACGAACAAGTGTGAATACCAGCAGCAGGAGTAAAAAGAAAAAACACCAGCCCTGCACCAGCAACACGGTGGCAGGAATTTCAGGCGAAGCCAGCCCCCCAAAGATAAAGCGGCTGACAATATGCTGTTGCGAAATGATGAGCAGCAGCAATGCCAGTGCGAATTTGGTTTTTTTGCCCACCCGCAAGGGGAGCAAAAGCCGGATGCCCAGATAGATAAAGGCTATACCGGCCATCAAATGTATGAACATTTGTGATTTCCTGTATGATCAAATGACTGCTAAAGGTAAGGTTTCGTCCGGTACCGCAAGGTATTCTTATGCGTGGTCAGAACAGGCGCTTTGTTTGCCGAAAGAAAATATTCATGATTTCAGTTATGTCCATCGCAGCATATTTTTGAGATCTGGCGGCTTTGAGAATATGCCTTTACCATAAGACAGTTTCGCGTTGAAACGCTCTGTGAAGGAGGCGCCTTATCCGCCTCAAAATGGCCTTGGCTTGAAGCGGCTGTTTCACAGGCCGGGTGTGGCACGAGAGGCCGGAACGGTTACAACCGCTCCGGCCTCTGAAAAACAATTTCGTAGTCCGCTACCGGGCTTCAACCGCCCACTGGCCTTCCACGGGCAGCCCCGCAAGACATCTACGCAGCATGTCCAGCGCATGGCTTGAAGCCAGACGCCGCGTCCACTCCCGCCCAAGGTAGCGCCCCTGAGGCCGCAACTCACGCAGCCATACCTTCTGGCCATGGCTCAGGGCCACATACACAAGCCCCACGGGTTTGCTTTCCGTACCGCCGCCGGGGCCAGCAACGCCCGTAATGCCAAGGCCATAATCCGCCCCATAGCGTTCACGCACGCCCGCGGCCATGCTGCTAGCCACTTGCGGGCTTACGGCCCCATACTGCAGCAGCATTTCTTCCGCAACGCCCAAAAGCCTGGTCTTGGCTTCATTGGCATACGTAATCAGGCCGTAACCAAACACTTCCGAAGCGCCGGGCTGGTCTGTAATACGCTTGGCCAGCAGCCCACCGGTGCAGGATTCTGCCGTGGCAAGGCTTTGCCCGCGCTGCCTGAGCCCGTCCACAACCACGGCCTCCAG
>JAQVZK010000200.1 GCA_028708195.1 Desulfovibrio sp. | reverse complement strand
GAGTGGGGGGTTGTCGGCACTGGGTGGTTCTTCGGAAAGAACGTCAGTGCCAAGGCCGCCGAATTGTCCGCTTTTAAGGGCCGCTGCGGCGGCCGCCTCGTCCACAAGAGGCCCGCGCGAAGTGTTGAGCAGTATGGCACCCTTGCGCATATTGGACAGGGTCTTGGCATTGATCATGTGCTTGGTTTCCTTGGTCAGGGGGCAATGCAAGGAAATAACGTCTGACGAGCAGATGATGTGCTCAAGGGTGGCGAAGGCAAAGGGGCTGTAAGTAGGCGGGTCTTTGGGGATACGGCAGTTTGCCAGTACGCTCATGCCAAAAGCATGGGCCAGTTCGCCCATGCGGCGGCCGATGGAGCCAAAGCCAATGAGCCCCATAGTCATGCCCTCAAGGCAGACCGGGGGTTTCTTCCAGTAGCACCATTGTTTGGATGCCAGCCAGTCGCCGTTTTTAACGCTTTCGGTGTGCAGGCTGGTATGGCGGCACAGTTCAAGCAGCAGGGCCATCGCGTGCTGGGCAACGTCGCTTACGCCGTAGGCCACCACATTGCATACGGGAATGCCGCGCTGCGCCAGCGCATCGGTGTCAACGATATTGTAGCCCGTGGCCAGTATGCCCACCATGCGCACGCTTTCAATGGCGGGCAGGTCTTTTTTGAGAAGCGGGGTTTTGTTGGTCAGTAGAACGTCTGCGCCCTTGGCGCGCTCCGCCAGCTGATCGCTGCTGGTCGACTCATATATGGTCACATCGCCCAGGGTCTTGATAGGGCCCCAATCAACATCGCCGGGGTTAAGCACCCCGCCGTCCAGAATAACAATCTTCATTGGATTATCCTCGCTTGGGGGCAGTGTAGCCTGTGCCAGAACCCTCTGCAAGAGCATCAGTTGCCGGGCTATTGGGCTGAAATGCGGCTTCGGGCTTGAGCCTGGGTAAAATATTCCCGCACTGTGCTATTTAAAATACCTTAGGTCGATGGTCAGAAACAAGATGCGAAGAAGGCCACCCTTGCGGGTGGCCTTCAAGTTCGTCACACAGACCTTAGGTCTAGTGGGCGATCACGCGGAAGTCGTCGCGGCGGTTCTTGGCCCAAGCGGCTTCGTTGTTGCCCTGCACGGCAGGATTTTCCTTGCCGTAGCTGATCATCTCAAGCTGGTTGGGGTTGACGCCCATCATGACCAGGTACTCATACGCAGCGCGGGCGCGGCGTTCGCCAAGGGCGAGGTTGTATTCCTGGGTGCCACGTTCGTCGCAGTTGCCTTCGATGCGGACGCGGATGGTGGGGTACTGCTTCATCAGATCAGATTTCTGCTTCAGCATGTCTTTGTACTGGTTTTCAACGTTAAACTTGTTGAAAGCGAAGTACACGCGGCCATCAGTGATCTGCTGGACGGCAGCGCGCATTTCAGGGGTCATGCCATCGTCATAGCCGGGTTCGCCAGTGGTTTTTTTTGCACAACCAAAACCAGCGGCCAGTGCCATAACCAGAGCGAGAATAAGAGCATAGCGTTTCATTGTGTCCTCCTGAACAGCTCATTCTCCAAAAAATTAATACCTTTCCTTTCTGCACATGTAAGGGCGCATTGCCCTTGCATAACAGATGGTATCTTCACCGTAATTTTTGTCAAGAAGTGTATGGGCTATTAGGCCCACTTTCGTAAAATATTTTTTACCCGGCCCGGCAAAAAAATGCTGAAACCGGGTAAAAATATTCCTTTTTATGCTGTAATTAGCTGAAATAATTATTTTTGTTGTCCAGGCATGCCCCAGCGAGGAAATGACGAATTTCCGCCGCCTGTGGGCACGCGTTTGGCGTCTCCACCGTGCCGTGTTGTCAGGTAGATGCCACGGCCGCCTCCACGCGAGGAGGCAAAGGCGATAAAGTAGCTGTCTGCGCAAAAAGAGGGCTGTTCATCGCTGCCGGGGCCAAAGGTAACCTGGCGTTCCATGCCGGTGAGCATGTCCTGCACAAAGATGCGGTGGCCGTATTCTGTCATGCGGCTGTACACCACAAGGGTTCCGTCGGGCGAAAGATTGGCCTCGGAGTTGTAGGTGCCGTTTTTGCTCACGCGGGTGACGGAGCCGCTGCCAAGGTCTTTAAGAAATATCTGCGGTCCGCCCAGGCGCGATGACGTAAAGGCCATTTTGGTGCCTGTGCTGTCAAAGGTGGGGGAAACGTTGATGGAATCGTTTTGCTCCAGCACCGATTCTTTCTGGAAAACGTGATTGAGCTTGAAGATGACAGGGTATTTGCCGTTAGAAAGGGCAACCGCCACCTTGTTGTCAGGCATGAAGGCAGGCCCGATGACCACGTTGCCGGGGAAGCGGATACGCTGCACCTTGCCGGTGGAGCGGTCCCAAACGCCCAGGCCATGCGACTTGGGGTCAATCTGGGTAAAGACCACAAAGCGTCCGTCGGGCGACCAGGCCGGAGACATCGATTCGCCGGGCATATTGGTGATCTGGCGCAGGTCGCGGCCAGTGGGCTTGACGAGCCATACGTTGGAATCCATCTTGCCGTTCTTTTTGATGAAGGCCAGGGTAGAGCGGAAGAAGGAACCGTTGCCGGTCAGGGCTTCCAGAAGGTCGGCACAGAAGCGGTCGGCCACTTCGGGCAGGTCGCGGGCGGTGACTTTGGGGTATTCCTTGCCAAAAAGGCGGCCGCCGGTATTGGTTTCAAAGGCGCGGATCTGCACGGGGCGGGTGCCGCTGTCGCCATCCGGCCAGAACGTGGTCACAACAATGTCTGACCCGGCAAGCTGAAAGCGTTTGAAATCCAGTGCGGGCGGTTCATAACCGGCAAGCACCACACCGCCCAGCACAGCCTTGGGGTCTGTCAGGCGCATAAAGGGAAGAAAGCTCAGGTTCTCCTGAACAATCTTCTGCAGGTCCGCGGCCATGCCAGTGGCCTGCACCTGCGGCCCCTTGAGGGGGGCGGCCAGTGCCAGGTTGACGATGTTCTGGCCCGGACCGTAAATGTCCACGCGCATGGCGGCCTGTGCTCCGCTTCCCAGAGCCAGCCAAAGCCCCAGAGCGAGGAGAAGAAGCAGTTTTTTCATGGCGTCAGCAGTCCTTGTAGGGTCGGCGCGCTACCGGCGCACCAGGGTAAGAGTTATATCCAGTGTGGTATCAAGGCCTTCAGGGGGCAGTGGTATGCTGCCAACCTTGCCAATGCCTTTACGCACGAAGGCATCAAGCATTTTGTCACCGCTTTTTTGGATAAGGGCGGCATTTTCAACGGCCCCGGTTTGGGGGTTCACCTTCAGCCTCACCGTAGGATAATAGGTACCGAGCGGGGTTTCAACAGGAATGATGATAGATTCGGCAAGCTGCCGGGCCACAGTGTAAAAATATTTGCTGTATTTTCTTCCGTAACGGTACTGGGCCTTGTTTTCAGCGTCAAAGGCCGTACCCGCTTTGTCAGTGCGTTCTGTCTGGGGTGCAACGGGCGCAGGAGTGCCGCTTTCTTTCGTGCCAGCAGACCCGCTGACTGCGTTTGCCTTTTGTTTTGTAGCTGCTCCAGTTGGCAGAGGCGAAGGGGCAATGGTCAGGGGAGGCGTTTTTGCTTCCACCGGCGCGCTCATTTTTGCCTCTGCGGCTGCATTTTTGTTCTGTGTCTTATCCGCAGGGGAATTGCCCAGGCTTACCCTGGCAGGTGAACTGTCTTGTCCCCGGCCAGCAGCTTGCGGCGTTTTTACGGTTTTTTTTCTCTCTGTGCCGGTGGCGCGCCCTGCGGCGGGATGGGCGGGAGCAACAACAGAGGGCTTGATGCCGGGCAGATCCTTGCCTGTGGCCTTGGCGGTTTCTTCGGCCCTTTGGCGAGCACGTTCTTCGGTGCTGGCAGCGAGATTGTCGCTCATGGCGGCTTCGGCCTTGACGCGTGCGCGTTCTTCAAGGCGCAGAGACTCCGCATCATCGGGGATCTGATTGCGCGCCTTGCCTCTGGGCGTTCCTGTCCAGAAAGACAGATGGACTTCCAGCGGATTTTCGTGTGGCGTCCTGCCAAAACTGTCTATCTGGCGCACAGCGCCACAGGCTGAACTGTCGAGAGCTTCCATGCCCGACGGGCGCACAGGCGTACAGTTTTGCACCTTGCCCTTGCCGTCAACCCCAACTTTGATCTGCACCTGAAAGTCGCCTTTCAAGGCCGGGGGGGGAGCCCAGATGTCAACTACTTTATCAAGCATCTTGCCCGCATATCCCCCCGAGGCATCAGCCGTAGACATGGCGGCTGCCAAAGTCCCTGTGGCCGTGAGGCACAGAATCAATGCGGCCCCCAAGGGAAGCAGGCTGTGAGAAAGGGAGAAAAGCGACGTGCGCTGTGGAGATGGCATAATAACCTCCTGTCGGCACATTATAGCCAGCATTTTATGTAGTAATCACTGCCTCATGTCGAGCAGAAAAAGCTGGACCATTGCAACGTTGAAAAAGTCGCAATGGTCGGCGGCGAGTAGACCGAGCCGCCCGCCGCAACGCGGCGTGGAGTTAGCCGAAAACCGCGTTTCCGGCTAACTGTCAGCTTTGAGATTGTAATCAATTTCAGAGCGAATCTGTTCTAGTTCACAAGCGGCCCAGAAGAGGGTGTCAAAACCTCCACGTGCCGTGCACAAAATCACGTCCAACGCCCATACAGCAGTTATGCATGGCCATAACGATACCTGCCGCTATTTACCTGCGTTACCTTGCGTACCCGGGGTTGCGTCAATACGCGGCGGTCCTGCTTGTGGGGGAGGGCAAGGCCCGGTTTGGCGTGCGCATTCGGCGACGTGCGCCTTTGGCGGCGTGGGCTCGCAGGCGGTTTTGCCGCTGCCTGTGAGGACGCATTGAGGGGGCTTTTCGACATCCGGGTGCAGCGGCAAGAACAAAACCGCACCAGTGAAGTCGTCATGACCGCAGGTCATAACGTGCATGATGGACAGCAGAAAAGCAAGCAGGCACT
>JAQVZK010000199.1 GCA_028708195.1 Desulfovibrio sp. | reverse complement strand
CCTGTCGGCAACATATTGGATCAAAATAAAAGTTTTAGGGGTGGGGGTGTGGGGGAGGCGACCCTTTTACAAAGGGAGACCTCCCCCACAAAGTAGTTCAAAGAAAAAAAGTTTAAACTTCCGGGCGCAACAGGGGGAAGAGGATGACCTCGCGGATGGAGGCCGAGTCTGTCAGCAGCATGACCAGGCGGTCAATGCCGACGCCCTGGCCTGCCGCCGGGGGCATGCCGTACTCAAGGGCGCGCAGGTAATCTTCGTCCATGCTGTGGGCTTCATCGTCGCCAGCTTCTTTTTCACGAACCTGATCCTCAAAGCGCAGGCGCTGGTCCACAGGGTCGTTCAGTTCAGAAAAGGCGTTGGACAGTTCGCGTCCGGTGATGAAAAGTTCGAAACGGTCTGTCAGGCCGGGGTTATGGTCGTTGCGGCGTGACAGAGGCGAGATTTCGGTGGGGTAATGATAGATGAAGTGCGGCTGCACGAGCTTGCCTTCAACATCAAGGTCAAAAAGCTTGGCGTGCAGCTTTTGCAGGCTTTCGCAGTCAGCGGCCTTTTCACCACGCTGGCGGATATAGTTCTGTACTCGCGCGTAGTCGTTATAGAAATCTGGTTGGTGCCCGCCGATGGTGGTGAGCGAGTCGTAAAAGCTCATGCGCGTCCATTTACCGGGCGTAAGGTCTATCATTTCGCCCTGAAAGGGCACAATGGTGGTGCCGCACGCACACTGGGCAAGGTGGGCAAACAGCTCTTCGGTCAGATCCATGAGGTCTTCAAACGTGGCATAGGCCCAGTAGAATTCGCACATGGTGAATTCTGGGTTGTGCCGTGTATCAATACCTTCGTTGCGGAAGTTGCGGTTGAGCTCAAAAACTTTTTCAAACCCGCCCACCAGCAGGCGCTTGAGGTACAGTTCCGGCGCGATGCGCATGTAGAGGCCGATATCCAGCGCGTTGTGGTGCGTCCTGAAGGGCCGTGCCGTGGCACCGCCAGCAAGGGGCTGCATCATGGGTGTTTCCACTTCCATAAAGCCGCGGTCTTCCATAAAACGGCGGAATTCGCGCACGATGAGGCTGCGCTTAAAGAATATTTCTCGGGCGCGTGGCGTGACGATAAGGTCTACGTAGCGCTGACGGTAGCGCGTCTCCATATCCTTGAGTCCGTGGTATTTTTCGGGCAGGGGGCGCAGGGAACGCGTGATGAGCTTGATATTGCGGCAGGCAATGGTCAGTTCGCCGGTCTTGGTGCGAAACAAATGGCCGGAAACACCGACGATATCGCCGATGTCCAGCTTTTTCACCATGTTGTTTGTTGCTTCGTCCAGGTGCTCGCGTGTGGCGTAGCACTGGACGCGGCCCGTCTGATCCATAAGGTGAAAAAAGGCCACCTTGCCGAAAGAACGCAGCGAAACGATGCGCCCGGCAAGGGCTACAACGTCTTCCTGGTTTTCAAGGGCTTCGCCTTCAAGCTCGCCAAATTTGTCCAGTACCCAGGAGATGGAGTGCTCTTTTCGAAAATCATTGGGAAAGAGGGGCACGCCCGCATCCAGCAGGTCGCATGATTTGACCACGCGGTTTTTTACAACTTCGTTAAGCCCTTCACGGGTAGCGAAGCTTTCTAGCATGGGCATGAAGTAGCCCGCGTGCTGCGACTTGGTGCCTAATTTGACGGTAGGTTTTTTATTTTTCTTTTCCCGATTTTCCACTGAAAAACTCCTGAGATGCCTAGTCTTAAAGGATTGTCAGGGTATGCCATTCACGACAAGGCGTCAAGAACGGTCTGATAAAGCTTTTCGGCCTCTGCGGGGCCTGCTGCCCCTTGAAATTCGTGAAACTTGCATATATAGGAGTGCCTTCTTTGATAACATTTCTTAGGCACGCCCATGGTGCAATTCCGCAAGGACCATCTCATGCACAAGTATACAGCCTCCTTTCTGGGGCGAGACTGCCCTGGTGTGGTGGCCGCCGTCAGCCGTATTCTTGAAGAAAACGGCTGCAACATCGAAGAAGTGACTCAGACCATACTTTCGGGCGAGTTTGCCGCCATCTTTGTGGTGGCCGCCCCTGAGGGTGTGGACGCTGAAGGCCTGCGTCAAAACCTGAGCGCCAGCCTCGCTGAGGCCAAGGTGGACCTTTCTGTGCTGGTGCGTCCGGCCATCAAGGGGCAGTGGGGGCAAAACCTGCACTGTGAACCCTTTGTGGTAACCGCCGACGGCCCTGACAGGCCCGGCCTTATCGCGGCCATGAGCCGCGTGTTCGCCCGCCACGACGTGAATATTGAAAACCTCAAGGCCATATTGGGCGAAAGCGGAAGCAATCAGGCGCTTTTTGTTTTTGAAGTCATGGTTCCTGATACGGTGGATCTTGGGCGTCTGCGCCGGGAGCTTTCGTGTGAAGGGCAGAGCCGCGACTTGCGCGTGAGTGTGCAACACCGTGATATTTTTGAGGCTGTTCACCGCGTTAGTTCCTTCTGATCAGGCAGTCAGGCCCCAACGGGTGTAATGGCGTGAAGCCGCACGGCAAAAAGCGCGGCCCTTGCCGTGAGTTTGCCGCTAAGGCAAGCGCACCCTCCCGGGTTACGACGGAGGCCGCCTGACGCAACACCACCATTGCCAGACAGCGTCTGCAACCATACAGGATTTTGCCATGCTTTCCGAACGCGAAGTTACAAGCACTCTGAATATGCTCCGCAACGAGCACCTTGACGTGCGCACCGTTACCCTGGGCGTGAGCCTGTTTGATTGCGTGAGCCACGATCTGGATCTTTTTACCGCCAATGTAAAGGCCAAGCTGCACCGCTACGCTGCCCAGCTTGTGGCCATTTGCGACGAGGTGGGCGACAAGTACGGTATACCCGTGGTGAACAAGCGCATCAGTGTCAGCCCCATCGCCGTTGTGGGCGCGCCCTTTGGCCCGGACGGCATGGTGCGCGTGTGCAAGGCGCTGGACGAGGCGGCCAAGGAAGCCGGTGTGGACTTTCTGGGCGGATTTTCTGCCCTGGTAGAAAAAGGTTTCGCCAAGGGCGACCGCGCGCTTATCGAAGCCCTGCCCGAAGCGCTTTCGCAGACTGACCGTATCTGTTCGTCCATCAATGTGGCTTCCTCACGCAGCGGCATCAATATGGACGCTGTGGCCCTGATGGGGCAGCAGATACTCAAGGTGGCCGAAGCCACGGCAGAGCGCGGCGGCATCGGCTGCGCCAAGCTTGTGGTGTTTGCCAATATTCCGCAGGATGTGCCCTTTATGGCTGGCGCGTACCTTGGCGTTGGTGAGCCTGATGTGGTCATCAATGTGGGCGTTTCTGGCCCTGGCGTGGTGAAAAAAGCCCTGGACCGCGCCCGCGAGGCCGGGCGTAACGAAAAAGGCGGCCCCCTCACGCTGCTGGACATGGCGGAAGTTATCAAGCGCACAGCCTACAAGGTGACGCGCGTGGGCGAGATGATCGGAACAGAAGTGGCCACCCGCCTGGGTATCCCCTTTGGTGTGGCCGACCTTTCCCTTGCTCCCACTCCGGCGGTGGGGGACTCTGTGGGCGAAATTTTTCAGAGTCTGGGGCTTTCAAGCATTGGCGCACCCGGCACCACCGCAGTGCTGGCCATGCTCAACGATGCCGTGAAAAAGGGCGGGGCTTTTGCCTCATCCTCTGTGGGCGGGCTTTCGGGAGCGTTTATTCCCGTATCGGAAGATTCCAGTATTGAAGCTGCGGCCACTGCGGGCATACTCAGTCTTGAAAAGCTTGAGGCCATGACCAGCGTCTGCTCTGTGGGGCTCGACATGATCGCCATCCCCGGTGATACCCCGGCGGCCACCATTTCGGGCATCATTGCCGACGAAATGGCCATTGGCATGATCAATCATAAAACAACAGCCGTGCGGCTCATCCCCGTGCCCGGCAAGGGCGTGGGCGAAGAGGTTTCCTTTGGTGGACTGCTGGGCAAGGCTGCCATAATGTCCGTGCCCGGAGGCAACGCCGAGGACTTTATTGCACTGGGCGGCCGCATACCCGCGCCGATTCACAGCCTGAAAAACTGATTTCTTGCCCGTGGCTCCACGGCAGCAGTAACAAAAAATCCCGCCAATGCGGGATTTTTTGTTATACTGGCCCCCTGGGTGGTCCCCAAAACTGGCGAGCATGAAGCACAGAGCCGTGCCGGGGAACGTAAGCCTGCTGGCACCAATGGAATTGACCTATTATCGGATATTTGGCATAGATTTATTGTTCGGAACCAGTAACCCTTGATAATATGGTTCCGCGCCACGCAAAGCAGCAATAAAGGAGCTCCTCATGCCTAAAGTGAAAATCCTGGCGGCGTTCATTATGGTCGTGTTTGTATCAGGGTGCAGTTCCTCTCCTGAGTGTGATTCCCGCGAAGGCAAGGATTACGTCAAAAAGGTCATGCAGGCCTATACGCAAGAAATTGGCATAAAGGATACTGGCTTTGATATTCAGGGGTTTAAAACGATCAGCGCCAATAAGGATTCCTGCAAGTGCGTGGCGACCGTTGTGATGGGAAAAGCACGCACAGACGGTGAACCCCAGGTGAAATATGCCGTTGAATTTGACCTGCCAATCACGCCCAAAAGCAGCTATTATATTGAAATGATAAACTAGCCATGTCTGCCAGTCGCGCTTTCCGTTTTTGTTGTACGGAAAGCGCGGGCGAGATGCGGCAGGCAACGGCGAATTGCGCGGGCTGTGGCGGTCTGTATGCAGTGGTCTGTGGTAGGCTGTGGCGGCACCGGCGAATTGCGCGGTCTGTCCTCAGGTCGTCATGTTCACACATAAGCCCTACAATGATTTTTTAAGGCTCTGTTACAACAAATGGTTGATTTTTGACGAGAAATATCGTATAATAATAGTAAGAAACAGTACCACCGAAGGAGGTAATTGGATATGCCTACTATCAAAGACGCATTAGATATTATCGGTAAGTTGACTGTCGCAGAGCAGGAAAGCCTTAAAACAATGCTTT
>JAQVZK010000198.1 GCA_028708195.1 Desulfovibrio sp. | reverse complement strand
CGTGCCCCAAAGCCGCAATGCCAGCGATGTTACCGTTGTGCCATACCACTTTTACAAATCCGCTGGCATCGCCGCCAGCCTGGGCAATGGCATTGGTCATCAGCTGGGCGCTTGAAACAGCAACCTCGCCATTTTCAGCCAGGGCCTGACGCGCCGTGATGCCAACGCGCATGACTTCAAGGCTGCCATACACGCATGAGGGCACAGGACCAGAATCATAAGGGGTCTGCTCCTCATCAAGAATGTGTCTCGCGACGTATGCGCCTTGATGCTCTGCGGCGTGGGCCAGAAGAGTCTGCCCGTTAACATCGCCAATGGCGTACACCGTGGGAGAAGCCATAAGATATTCGTTGACGCTCACAAACCCACGCGGATTCAGCTGGCAGTCGGCGCTTTGTGCATTAAGGTCGCCAGTATTGGGGGTACGGCCAACGGCCACCAGGGCCTTTTCTGCCAAAAGCTCACGCCCATCTTCAAGGGTAAGAACCGCCTGGCCGCCGCGGGTGACCAAGGAGGTCGCCTTGACCCCGGTGATGCAGGTAATGCCGGATTTTCCAAGAAGTTTCTGCAGTTCTGCGGCAATATCTGCGTCCTCGGTGGGCGCAATCTGCGGTGCTGCTTCAACAACCGTGACCTTGCAGCCCATTGCGTTGAAAAAGTCTGCCATTTCAAGGCCAATGGCACCTGCACCAACAACCAGAAGGCTTGCGGGCACTGCGGGTATGGCAAGCATGTCTGTGCTGTCCAATACGCAATCATGATCCGGGCTGATCCCGGGAAAGGCTGCGGAGCGCGAACCTGTGGCCAAAACAATACGCCGAGCCTCAAGGGTGGCGGTTACAGAACCGTCACTGTCAAGCACTTCAACGGTATGCGCCCCAACACAGCGGGCATGCCCATTGAACAGAACAACCCCTGCCTGTTCAAGCCCCTTGGTTAAAGCCTGGGCAGAGCCACGGGTAAACCTTTGAATGCGCTTTTGCAGGGCATCGTAGTCAACCTCAATGCTGCCCTTTGCCACCCGCTGACGTTCAAGGCCGCGCAGCAACCCTTGGGGGGCGGTAGCGCCGAGCAGCATCTTGGTTGGAATACAGCCACAGTTCAGGCACACGCCGCCCCAGTGAGCGCTTTCAACAATGGCAACGCTCGCGCCTCCATCAGCCAAAACCCGGGCAGCTTTAGTTCCGCCGGGGCCGCCACCAATAATGACCACATCAAATTTGCTCATGTACGCTCCCCGCCATAGTATCAGTTGGTAATATATGGGGCTTGACCTTCAGGGTATCAGTTGCCTCAATATGGGGTTTGACCTTGCTCAAAGCAGGCAACCCTCAAATAGTATACTACAGGGCTGGCAAAGGTCCAATGTAAAGATGTCGCCTTTTGGCAGCCCCAAAAGGGGGCAGGGTAAGCGTGTTTGGGCAAGAGATGTTTGTCTTTTGCGTCTGGACGCCACTGCACAATAGATATATTGTTCGAATAAGCATGCCCGACGACCTCGCAAAAACCTGCAAACCCAGTCATGAAAAATAACCGCCCATTGTGTTTTTCCCTTATCGCGGCACTGCCTTTGGCCGTGGTCTTTTTGCTGGCGGTCTTGGCGTGTCGGCACTTTCTGCCTGTCACAACACAAGCAGCGCAAAGTGTTGGTACAGAAATTGTTGCAGGGGGGCTTGTTGGCGACGATTACGCGCCTGAACGTCCCATTTCAACCACTTTGGACAAGGTTGACCAGATTCAACCTTCTTCACTCGAGGGTTTTACCCGGCAGGCTCCAGAACAAGCAGCCCCAAAGCAGCCTGTCCGGCCTGAAAAAAGGAGAGCCCCCGGCGCACAAAATGCCCAGGCCCGACAGAATGAAAACAACGCGGCCCTGCAGGGCAGTGAGGGCAGTGGTCTTCAGAGCGAGGGCAACCCCGCACCTGAGGGTGAGGGCGGTGACGCTGTGCCCGCTTCGCATGATAAAATTGAAGCTTCCGCAGTTGCCCCCGCTGTCACCACAGATTCAAGTAATCCTTCAAGGGCGCGGGCTGGCGCTTCAGACCCTAAGGTTCAGCTTTTTGGAACCGTAGAGTTCAAGAGGCCCCTTTCATCCCTGCCTGGCTGGCTCACCCTGCTGAAACGCAACGCAAAGGCCCCCATTTTTATTCCTGAAAAGTATTTTAAAAAAAGCGTCACCTGGGACAGTTTTAAAGAAAAAGCCAAGGGTAAAGCCCCGCTGGATCTGCTGCGCTATGTTAACTCTTTTTGGAATACCTGGCCCTATAAAGAAGATATCGTAAACTGGGGAACACAGGATTATTGGGCAATACCCTCAGAGTTTCTGAAAAAATCTGGTGACTGCGAAGATTATGCAATAATTAAATATTTTACTCTTAAAGAATTGGGCATCCCACCTGAAAACATGCGTGTCGTGGTAGTACGCGATACCGTGCGCAACCTGGCGCACGCCGTTTTGGCGGTATATTTGAATGGCGATGCCTACATACTTGATAACCTCAGTAATGCCGTCCTGCCGCACAGCCGCATCCGGCAGTACAGCCCGCAGTACTCGGTCAATGAGATGGGCCGGTGGGCGCACCTTAAAGGTCGCAAGGTAAAATAGGTAACATTATGACGATGCAAGAAATGGATGCCCAAAGTGTAGCCAGCAAATACCGCCTTAAAAAAGCTGTTGTTGCTACTGTGAGTCTGGCGCTTTTTGTTGTGGCGGCTGCAGTGGCCTACGTACTGTGCACTCTCCAGATTAAAAACGTGACGCAAGAAGTTCTGAACAGCCAGCGTGACATGGAGCAGGTCTGGATGGAAAAATCGCTGGACGCCATTCACACATGGCGCGGCGCTCTTACCGAGCAGGCCCGCTTTATCAGTTCCGCCGAAATGTTTCGCCTTTACGCTGTGGACGTGCTTAACCTGGGGCCTGATGGCGCCAAAAGGCTTGCATCGCCAGACGCGGAATCAAGCAGTGACGAAGCCCTGCGCTCCCTTGCCGAGCAACGCCCCTACATGCAGGACCTCTTGCAGGATTTTGCCCATAGCAGGCAATGGGCAGCGGCCCGCATCGTCACACCTGACGGACAACCACTGGTTTTGCAAAATCATAGCGCGCCTCTTGGCGAGGCTGAGATGGCTATGGTTCACAGGGCCATGACCGAAAGAACCTTAATTTTTGGCCCCATTCGCGCTCTTGGTCAAAGCCTTGTCATTGACCTTGTTGACCCGCTTTATGAGGTGCTTGGGCACGAAAATGCCAAACCTGTGGCGGCGTTGCTGGCCACAGTTCCGGTGGACAGGGCTCTGGCTTCATTCCTGTCACTGAGCAAGGAGCAGCACCGGGACGTTCAGCCCTGTATCGTGCAGCGATATGGCGCCAATATGCAGGCCATCAGTCTGCGCGAGGGCAGGGCAGAGCTTGTCCCGTCTTCAGTGCAGATCGGCGAGGGAAGCCTTACCTTCAAGCGCAGACCGGGCATAGCCGAGCAGGGCGAAACGTATTCGCTGGGTGGCTATGTGAGTGGGCTCAAGTGGTGGGTTGTACTGGAAGTGCCCGCCCTCGTTGTTGACTCTGTGCTGGAAAGGCAGGCCAGGCAGATTTATGGTTTGGGCATTCTGGGCAGCCTTGGCACCGCATTGCTGGTTGCCCTCATATGGGCCAGTATTGCAGGGCGCGCCCACCGCACAACCGCCATGCACTTTCAACGTCTGTATGCCTTCATACGCCATCAAAAGCTGATGCTGGACAGCGTAAACGCGTCGCTTCAGGTTGGTCTGCTGCTTGTAGACAGCCAGGGGCAGGTGCAGATGTGCAATCCGGCGTTTAGCGGCATTGTCGGTAAGGGCGAGGATGACCTGGCTGGCAGCGATATCACCGCCATATTGCCCGCCCAGGCGGCCTCCGCCTTGCATGAAGGCATGGCGATGGTCACGGCAAACAAGGTTGAAGACAGTATTGAACTCTTGATTGACCAGCCCCAGGGGCAGCGTTTGTACCGGGTAACGCTTTTTCCCTTTGAGGATAAGCTGCAGATGGAATCGCCTGTTGCAGGTGGATGCGTTGGCATTTTTCAGGATATCACAGAGTTTCGCCGCAGGGCAGAAGCCGCCCGTGAGCGTCAGGCCAGCAGCACTGCGGCCCTCGTACGCGCCATTGAAAGTGTGGATAAAAACCTCATTGGGCACTCGCAAAAAATGGCGCAGGTGGTGGATCTTCTGCTCACAACTATGGATGTTTCGGATAAGGACAAGGACACCCTGCGCCTGGCGGCCCGGCTTTCACAGGTGGGTAAAATCTTTGTTCCCCGCCATCTGCTGACCAAGACAGAAAAGCTCACGCCCGAAGAGCAGAGCGAAGTCATGCGTGCGCCCGAATACGCCTACAGGGTTTTGCACGACCTTCAGTTCGACCTGCCAGTGCCCGATGCTGTGTATCAGATGGGTGAACGGCTTGATGGAACAGGGCAACCGCGCAACCTTAGTGGCGAGAGCATCATGCCCAATGCCCGTATTTTGGCGGTGGTTAACGCCTTTTGCGCAATGGTCAGCTCTCGCTCTTACCGGGCAGGAATGGAACCGCAACAAGCCATTGCCTCGCTTGAGCGTGACCCGGGCTTTGATCAAGATGTTGTTGCAAAACTGGCATCGCTGCCCGACGACAGCCTGAAAAAAGCCATTGATGCCGGGGCAGACAGCCCTTCGAGCCCCGCGTTCGGTGATGGACAGCCCTTATAGGCAAAACGAGAAATACTTTTCTGTATACGCCGGAGCCTTCACAAGCTTCGGCGTATTTTTTTACCCTTGGTTGATAGCCA
The DNA here is from genome assembly GCA_028708195.1 of Desulfovibrio sp. Classification (GTDB taxonomy): domain Bacteria; phylum Desulfobacterota; class Desulfovibrionia; order Desulfovibrionales; family Desulfovibrionaceae; genus Desulfovibrio. Next base: position 176 of record JAQVZK010000198.1, on the reverse strand, counting down.
AAGGTTCTGCTCGCATGCAGCTGTTGCCCTGACTGTGTGGACAAAGATTTTTTTCAAATTTCTGCTCCGCAGACTCTTGCTTATCAGTTCTGTTTGTAGCAAGGTCAACTTCCCCCCTGTATTCGTGATCGAAATTGCCCGCCAGCACGTTTCGACAGCCCAGCAGGACTGTCCGG
>JAQVZK010000197.1 GCA_028708195.1 Desulfovibrio sp. | reverse complement strand
TAGCGGCGGACTTCAGCATGACCCTGCTGCCAGCCTGATACAGTCAGAAGCAGCAATTTTCAGTACAGGAAAGATGACCATGCAAAACATCACTGCCGAAATTCAGGCTATCAAGCAGCAACTGGGCGACAAACTCTGCATCATGGGGCACCATTATCAGAACGATTCCATAGTGCAACACTGCGATATCACCGGAGATTCTCTGGAGCTGGCCCGCCGCGTGCCGCAAATACACGCTGACCACATCGTTTTTTGCGGCGTCTACTTTATGGGCGAATCCGCGGCTCTGCTGGCCAAGCCGGGGCAGGCCGTCTATCTGCCAAGCATGGACGCGGACTGCCTCATGTCGCAAATGACCCCCGCCCCCCTGGCCCGCAAGGTGCTGGAGCAGCTTTACGCCCGCGGGCGCAAGATTATTCCTCTGGCCTACGTCAATACAGATTTGGCTCTCAAGGCCGTGGTTGGCGAATACGGCGGCGCCGTGTGCACCTCGGCCAATGCTGGCATCATGCTGCAATGGGCCATGCGGCAGGGTGACGGCGTACTTTTTCTACCCGACAGGCATCTGGGCAACAACACGGCCACGGCCCTTGGCATCCCCCCGCAAGACCGGCACGTACTGCGCATTGGCGCCAAGGGACTGGTTGACCCCGAAAGTCAGCCCCTGGACAAAAAACTGCTGCTCTGGCCTGGTTGCTGCGCCATCCATGCCCGCTTTGACCCCGATGACGTGCGCGAAATTCGTGCCGCCCACCCCGGCTGCCGCGTCATTGCCCACCCGGAATGCCGTGAAGAAGTCATTGCCGTCTGTGACGGAGCAGGCTCCACATCCTTTCTCATCAAGGATGCGGCGCGCGTGGCCGCCGAAGCGCCAGGCTCCACCCTTATTGTGGGCACAGAGAACAACCTTGTTCACCGCCTTGCCGACCGCTTCAAGGGCCAGTGCCGTATCATCCCGCTTGGACACGCCATTTGCGGCAATATGGCCAAGGTGACGGAAAAAAAACTTTGCGCTATACTCACTGAAGTCGTTTCACAAAAAGCCACGCCTCTGACCATCGATAAAGAACTCTGCCCCCCCGCCCGTCTTTCACTAACCCGCATGCTCGAAGTATGCGGCCAATGAGGTTTGCACAGTGAATGTCAGTCGCCGTCATGTGCCCGTATTGATTATAGGTTCGGGCATTGCCGGGTGCACCGCCGCCCTTACCCTGGCCGATGCCGGTCATGAAGTGCTTCTTATCAATGCCGGAGCCCAACTGGCTGACGGCAATTCAGAGCTGGCGCAAGGGGGCATCATCTACCGTGCCGACTCTGCCGTCAGTGAGAGTGTTGCTGCCCTGGGCGCGCAAAAGGCCGAGCCGCAAAATGACGCTCTCGCCCTTGAAAAAGACATCCTTACGGCAGGCCATAACTACAACTACGGCGAGGCTGTGCGCTTTCTCTGCAATGAAGGGCCAACGTGCGTTGACAATGTGCTCATAGAGCGCGCCAAGGTGCCCTTTGACCGCAATACCGACGGCAGTTTCAATCTTGCACGTGAGGGCGGGCACTCTGCCCCGCGCATCCTGCATTGCCGGGACTACTCGGGACGCGCCATGATGGACGGCCTGACAGCCCAGGTGCTGGCCCACCCACGCATCACGCGCCTGCACCGGCGCGCCGCCATTGACCTTCTTACAAACCACCACCACGCCAAAAGCTCGCAACTTCGCTACGAGGTCGACAACCGCTGCCTTGGCGCATACGTGCTCAACGAGGAAAGCGGCGAACCTGAAACGATTCTGGCCGACTGGACGGTGCTTGCCACAGGCGGCGTGGGGCAGGTTTTTCTGCATTCCACCAACGCGCCCGGCTGCGTGGGCACGGGGGTGTCTATGGCCTTTCGTGCCGGCGTGGCGCTGGCCAATCTGGAATTCATGCAGTTTCACCCCACCGCCCTGTATGAAGAACGCACCAACCGCCGCTCGCTCATTACCGAAGCCATGCGCGGCGAAGGCGCGCGCCTGCTGAACCACAAGGGGCAGGCTTTCATGAAAGACTATGACCCGCGCGCCGACCTGGCCCCGCGAGACGTGGTTTCACAGGCCATGATGGACGAAATGCTGCACAACGGCGCGCCCTGCCTCTTTTTGGACGCGAGCCGCGTGCAGGAAGACCTGCCCACGCGTTTTCCCACCGTATTTCAAAAATGCCTTGAAGCTGGCATTGATATTCGACATGAGCCCATACCTGTGGTGCCTGCCGCCCATTATTTTTGCGGCGGCGTGCTGGCAGACGTGCACGGGCGCACATCCATGCGCGGACTTTACGCCATTGGCGAATGCGCCTGCACGGGCCTTCACGGGGCCAACCGCCTTGCCAGCACATCCCTGCTTGAAGCTCTGGTATGGGGTGTCAGCTGCGGCAAGGATCTTGCCCTCCGCCTCAATGTCGAAGACCGCCTGCCCCATGACCTCATAGCCTCCATCCCCGACTGGCTGCATGAAGGTGACGAACGCCGGGACGACCCCGCCCTGGTGGCTCAGGACTGGACCACTATCCGCAACACCATGTGGAACTACGTTGGCATTTCGCGCACCGAGGCCCGCCTGCGCAGGGCCTTTGAAGACATGCGCGACCTTGTGCGGCATATCCACGACTTTTATAAGCACACACGCATTTCGCGGCGTCTGGTTGACCTTTTCCACGGTTCGCAAACCGCCTATGTCATTACCCAGGCAGCCATGCGTAACCACACCAGCCTGGGCTGCCACCACCGGGTGGACTGACGGCGCCCCGCGCACAAAGGGGCCAATTCTGCCCCGCGCCCGGAGCAAAACATGCAGCCATAGTGCACGCCACACCAACCAACGAAGGAAAACCCTCTGATGAAAAAACTGCTGACAACACTGATAATACTGATAGTTCTTGTTGCTGGCGGCCTGACGGCGCTGGGTTTTGGACTGCGCTCAACCATAGAGCAACAGCTTCTTGGCGGGCTTGGCAATATGGCCGTTGACACGCAGGGCAAGCCCTACGTCGCCACCGCAGATCAGCTGAATTTTTCGCCCTTCACGCGGGAAGTTTCCATCCGTGGTCTTGCGGTACGCGGTGAGCAGCCAGAGGGGCAGGAGACGTGGCTTGTCTCCGAAGCTTCATTCCGGTTGCCAGTGCGCATGATGCTGGCCTTAACCCCCCTGCGTGGCATGGTTCTTGACGGCAACAACCTTATGGACATCGCCGAAAATGTTGTTGTACGCAATGCCAGCATGACCACCCCCAACAGCAGGGTTACCGTGCAGCGCAAAGAGGTGGACGTTATCCGCGCCAAACCCTCTGTGGTGACTCGGGCTCTGGACAAAAACGAACCCATCGATATGGTGACCGCAATGTACAATATGGGGGCAGGCAATAGCCGCGCCTTCTTTGTCACCGCGGACATTATCGATGCCAGCGCCTCAATCAAGACAAGCGTCAAAGAAGTGCACATGGCTGGCTGGCAAGAGAACACCATTGCAAGCCTTGCCGTTGACGGCCTTGTTGTGCGGGTAGACGGCACGCAGGGCTTGTCCATTGGGCATTTTCGTCAGGAAGGCATCGTTTTTCCTGAAGAAAGCTTGATGCGTCAGCTTCTGCCCCTTTGCGAAGCCCCTGATTCAGAAAAAGCGCAGCAAAAGCTGATGCCGCTTGTGGAAACCATGCTGAACGCCGAACCGCCCCTGATGCGCAAGTTTCAGGCTTCAGACATGGACTTTGCCGTGGAAACAAGCTCCGTGCAGGTCAAAGAAGTCCAGTTTGAATGGCTCTCCAATGCGCCTTCACACACCCGCAGCAGCATCACCGGCCTGACCGCGTCTTCCAGCCTGCTCTATGCACTGCTGGATATGACCCTGCCCCCCCTCAATATGAACATGGCTTTTGAATCCCAAACCAAGGGCACTGTCAGCCACAAAAAAGCCACCGTAGAGTCCGTGGGCATGGGGCAGCTCGCGTGCTCCCTGAACATGAACGAAAATCCCGGTACACGTATGCCCGAAGATCTCCTTACCCAGAGCTTCAGCGACTTTACCCTGAGCTACAAGGATGCGGGCGCAACCGCGTGGCTGGGGCTGAACATTTCACCCAGTGTGCCCGAGGCTGTGGCCGCGCTTGAAGAGCTTGCCGCTTTGCCCGGCATAAAAGAAACCCCGCAAAACAAAGCCATACAGCAAGGCCTGCAAGCTTTTGCGTCCAAACCGGGCAGCCTTGATATTCAAACGACCCCAGGGCGGACAGTTTTTGTGCTTGACCTTCTTGCCATGCTGGACAATCCCGGTATGTTGCTTACTCTCACTGCACAGCAGGGAAGCCAAAGCCTTACAAACCAGATGGAAGGCCTGCAACTGACATTTGAAGCTATGCGGGCCATGAACGAGCAGCAGGATCAGGATCAGCAAGCACAGGAACAGGAGCAGCAACCGCAGCAAAAGCAGCCAGAGCAGCAAAAGCAGCCGCAGCAGTAAGTAGCACCTTGCCCCCTTCGGCGGCTGAAAAAAGCCTTGCCGCAATGCAGCAAGCTCGCTCGAAACGCTTTTGCAACCCGCACGCAAGACGGCGCAAAACCGGCGTATCTGCCCGCAAAAGCTTGACGCCGAAGGCCTGCGGGCGCAAACTGCATGCCTGCCATATTTTTTGACGCCCTGCCCTGAAGGATGGAACGGCAACCACTCACTCAGGCGCAACAGGAACACGCATTACCCGGCGTATAAACCATGAGGAACAGCCACATGCTCAACAAGTTTCGCCTGCTCACCCCCGGCCCCACGCCTCTGCCGGAGCGCGTGCGCCTTGTTCTGGCCAGGGACATGATCCACCATCGCAAGGGCGAATTCAAAGAGATCATGGCGCAGGTACAGGTAAGCCTGAAAACGCTTTTTGGTACTAGCGGCACGGTGTTGCCCTTGTCGTGCTCCGGCACGGGTGCCATGACGGCGGCTGTATACAACCTCTTTGCCCCCGGCCAGAAAGCGCG
>JAQVZK010000196.1 GCA_028708195.1 Desulfovibrio sp. | reverse complement strand
CAGCATGTCTTCGGGCACGCCCTTGGCCCCGCCCACATGGCCGCCATACTGGTTGCACAGGGCCACAAATTCTTGCGGCACGCTGGATGCGCCGTGCAGAACCAGGGGATAACCAGGCAGCTTTTTGCCGATGGCTTCAAGCCTGTCAAAATCAAGCCTGGCTTCACCCTTGAACTTGTACGCGCCGTGGCTTGTGCCAATGGCAATGGCCAGGGAGTCGCACCCCGTGCGCTCCACAAATTCCACAGCCTCGTCAGGGTCGGTATAGACGTGCTCGTCAGACTGCACATGCTCTTCAATGCCCGCCAGCTTGCCAAGCTCGGCTTCAACCCACACGCCACGGGGGCGGGCGTATTCCACCACCTGTTTGGTGAGGGCGATGTTTTCCTCAAAGGCCAGGTGCGAACCGTCAATCATGACAGAAGTAAAACCGCCGTCGATGCAGTCGCGGCACATCTCGAAGCTGGGGCCGTGGTCCAGGTGCACGGCCACGGGCACGCTGGCGTCAACGTCAAGAGCGGCGTCCACCAGCTTCATGATGTAGTCTTGCCCCGCATATTTACGCGCGCCAGAAGAAACCTGAAGAATAACAGGGGACTTCTCTTCAGAAGCCGCATTCATAATACCCTGGATTATCTCCATATTATTGACGTTAAACGCGCCTACGGCGTAGCCGCCGGTGTAGGCTGCGGCAAACATTTCTTTGGGATTGGTAAGAGGCATGCGTTCCCCCTTAGGGTTTCTGCGGCAAGGGCTGCCGAAATACTCAGTTTTAAATGGTATTTGCCCATGCAGACATCAAGAGAGCATGGCTAGCACCAACGCCTGTCACAAGCAAGAGTCACATACACTAATTTTGCGCAAAGGGGAATGGTGATAACGCCCCGCAAGGGCATCACTGGCTGTCCTCACGGCCTTTTGTGCCAGAAACCCCGCCCTCTTTTGAGGCATATCCCCTCAATTAAATTAAATTTGAATACATTTTGCGAACCCTGAGGCCAGCCGGAGTGCAGTTTCATGCCGCCGTGCAGCCTGTTCACAAAAAAGCTGGCGTCACGCGCCACATGCAACACCGCGCCGACTGTCAAAACAGACCGCGCACGGGGCAAAGCGAAAAACTAGCTGCCCTTGAGACCCATTTTTTCCAGGGCGCGCATGCCCCTGTGGTCAGTAAAATCAAAGCTCAGGGGTGTCATGGTTATATGGCCCCGGTTAAGCATATCCTTGTCTGAATCCGGCTCAATGCTGGCTATGGGAATTTCGCCCTCAAGCCACCAGTAGGGCATGCCGCGTGGGTCTTCGCGCTCAAGGTAGACGTTTTTCCACACGGCGCTGGTCTGGGGGCAGATGCGCAGTTCACCGGCCTCGTCCAGCGGGCAGGCCGGATAGTTGAGATTGATGACCCGGCGACGGCCCACTTCAGCCCAGTTGATGCGCGAAGCCAGGGCCACGGCATGCCGGGCCTGGGGCATGAGGTCCACGTCGGGGCCGGTGTTGTGGCTGAAGCTGTCGTGCGAGACGGCCATGCTGGGCAGATCTTCATGCGCGGCCTCGGTGGCAGCGCCCACTGTGCCGGAGTACAGAATGTCTGGCCCCACGTTGGCACCGGCGTTGATGCCAGACATTACGAGGTCAGGCCGTTGCGGCAGCAAGCGCCCGAGGGCCAGCTTTACGCAGTCAGTGGGCGTGCCGTAGACGCCTGTGCCCGTAAAGCCCTGTTCTTCAACCAGCGTGGCCCGCACGGGCTCAAAAACAGTAAGCGAATGGCCCACGCCAGACTGCTGGCGCATGGGCGCCACAACAAAAACCGAATGTCCGGCTTCAATCAAAGCCGCGTACAGGGCGCGCAGGCCCCTGGCCCGGATGCCGTCGTCATTGGTCAGGAGAACGTTCATTGACAATACCTCGGAAAGAAGGGAAATTCGGGTCAAAGACCCGTTGCGGCCACCGCCGTGTACGGAGACCCAAAAGCTTGGAGCGTTGGTCGCTCTCGGAAAGATATATGGAAAAAGGTTGTTACGTCAAAGACATTAGCGCCGCGTCCGAAGCGCGCGGCCTGTTCGCCGTCAGTCAGGCGGCGCAGGGGCAGTCCCGCAACGGCCCGTACTGGCGGCTTACCCTGGTGGACGCCAGCGGCAGCCTCGAAGCCAAAATATGGAGCCCCCTCAGCGCGGACTTTAACGAAATACCCTCTGGCTCCCTTGTCTGGGTTGAGGGCCGCGCCGGGCTGTACCGTGATCAGGTGCAGCTTACGGTGGAGCACATGCGCCTGCTTGATGACAATGAAAGCGCCGCAGTGGACCAAACCGCCCTCATGCCTGCCAGCCCCTACCCTTTGGACGACATGCTGCAGCAACTGGACGGGCTCATAAAAACCGAGTTCACCCATACCCCCTGGCGCAAGCTTGTGCAGGGCTTCTTCAGCAATGAGGAGCTGCGGGCCGCCTTCAGGGTATGCCCGGCGGCCAAGGGCGTGCACCATGCCTATGTTGGCGGCCTGCTTGAGCACACCTTGAGCGTCTTCACGCTTTGCCGCCGCATTGCCGACCAGTACCCGGAGCTGGACCGACAAACCCTGCTGGCCGGGGCGCTGTTTCATGACATCGGCAAGATACGTGAATTTTCTGGCGGTCTTGCCAACGACTATACGGATGAGGGCCGCCTGCTCGGCCACCTCATGCTGGGCATAGAAATGCTGGGCCCCTTCATGGCCAGATCAGGCCTTGAAGAGCCCTTGCAACGGCACCTCAAGCACCTTGTTTTGAGCCATCACGGCGAACTGCAGTTCGGCGCGGTGCGCCCGCCCCATACGCCCGAGGCTATGGCCCTGCATTATGCCGACAACCTGGACGCCAAGATGGCCCAGTGCCGCGGCCTCTTTGCCCAACTGGACGAAGAGGGGCAAGACTGGACCCCCTGGCAGGCCACCCTGGGACGCCCCGTGCACCGGGCCGCGCGAACGCCGGAAAAAGCCGCCCCCGCAACCCGCAAAAAGGCGGTCAAAGAAGAATGTTTATCACTTTTGAAGGTATAGAAGGCGCGGGCAAATCCACAGCCATTGAATTCCTTGTGAATTACCTGCAGGCTCACGGATACGATCCCGTCACCACCAGAGAACCGGGGGGCAGCGCCCTTGGCCGTCGCTTGCGGGCACTGCTGCTGGATGTGCGCACCACGGGCCTTTCCTGCCGGGCAGAAATGTTTCTTTTTCTGGCCGACCGTGCCCAGCATGTGGCTGAGGTTGCCCGCCCTGCACTTGAGGCCGGGCAGGTGGTGCTCTGCGACCGCTTCACGGATTCCACACTGGCCTATCAGGGCTATGGCCGCGGGCTGGATATCGAATATCTGCGCAATCTCAACCAGGCGGCCACTGGCGGACTTCAGCCAGAACTGACCCTGCTGCTGGATTTGCCCGTGCGCTGCGGGCTGGAACGTGCGGGGGAGCGCAACCGCGCCGCTGGCATCGTCATTGCCGAAGGGCGCTTTGACAGCGAAAGCATTGATTTTCATGAACGCGTGCGCCGGGGCTACCGCGCCCTTGCCGATGAAGAGCCCGAGCGGTTTGCCATCATTGACGCGGCGCAACCACCCGAAGATGTGGTGCTTCAGTGCCGCTCTGCCATTGAGGCGCATCTACGCCGCCGCGGCCGGGGGCTGGACTAGAAAAACATTCGCACGCGGGTCCACCTGAAGCCCCCGCGCGGCAGAGCGATGGATCTGCCCCGCGCACAAGGCTGGCACCATAACTATTCCACCATATAAACGTCCATAATCCACCAAGGGGAGAATACCATGCAAGAATTTTACGACCTCAAAATTGAAGGCACAAAGCTGCATTTCATTCCCCGCGCTGATGGAGCCGAGGGTTTTGAATTCGCCTTGCCCGAACCGCCTGAAAACCACTCGGCGACGGGTATTCTGGGCGACCCGGAACTCATGTACTGCGTGGCCTTTCGCAGAGAAGACGGCCCCGGCGGCGTCTTTGCCATGTATGATGAAAGCAGCCTGCTGTTTGTGGCTGTGGCTGGCAGCAATCTCGCCTACTCGCTGGGGCTTGCCCAGATGGGCCGTATGGTGACCTACTCCCGTTACGGCGCGGATATCTTTGACGCTCTGGACGAAAATGATGACTGAGCCTCGGGCCGGGCAACGCCCGGCAGCGCACTGCTCCCCGCAGGAGAACACAACGACGGGTTTGAGTGCCGCGCGGCGCTTGGGAGTGGTCTTTTTTCCGGCTTTTGACTGGGCTATTTCCCCCACGCACCCTGAGCGTGAGGAACGCCTGCTCTATACGCGCGACCAGCTTGTGGAAGAAGGAGTGTTCGATATCCCCGGTATTACGGAATACCGCCCGGCCTTCGCCAGCCACGCACAGCTTGAGCGCACCCATTTTTGCCTGCCCACGGCCCGCGCCGTGTGCACCGATTCGCATCTGGCCTCGGCTGGCGGGGCCATACGCGCAGCACACCTTGTACTTGAAGGCCACGAAGACCGCGCCTTTGCCCTGGTGCGCCCGCCTGGACACCACGCCATGCGCGTGGTGCACGGCAACCGTGGTTTTTGCAATATCAACAATGAAGCCGTCATGGTGGAGTACATCCGCGACAACTATCCGCACCCGGACGGCCGCCCCTTGCGCATCGCCATTGTGGATACGGACGTGCACCACGGCGACGGCACCCAGGACGTGTTCTGGAACGATCCGCACACGCTTTTCATCTCCCTGCATCAGGACGGGCGCACCCTCTATCCCGGCACGGGCTTTCTTAAAGAATGCGGCGGCCCCGGCGCTCTTGGCCGCACCATCAACATTCCCCTGCCGCCGGAAACATCGGACGAAGGCTACCTTTACGCCGTGGAACACGCGGTGCTGCCCATTTTGCAGGACTTCAAAGCGGACATCATCATCAATTCCGCCGGGCAGGACAATCACTTCACCGACCCTCTGGCCAACATGAGGCTGTCGGCGCAGGGCTACGCGGCCCTGACCAGCC
>JAQVZK010000195.1 GCA_028708195.1 Desulfovibrio sp. | reverse complement strand
GCTCAGGCGTGCCAGTGGGGCGAAAAAGCCCGAGATCTTTTGTGCAAATATGCTGAAGCCATGAGCCAGGGCCGCCGTCCGCAAGGAATGCCGCTGCGGTGCCGGGTTTGCTGCCCAAAGCCTGTGGCCTGGAGATGTTATATGGAAAAAAAATATTGGCTGCTGAAGTCGGAGCCGGGGTGCTATTCCATCGACGACCTTGCGGCCGAGCCTGACCAGATCACCAGTTGGGGCGGCGTGCGCAACTTTCAGGCGCGCAACTTCCTCCGCGATCAGATGTCTGTGGGCGACATGGCCATTTTTTATCACAGCGTCACAGCGCCCTCGGCGGTGGGTGTGGCCCGTGTGGTCAAGGCCGGATACCCTGATGCCACAGCCTGGGAGCCGGAAGACGAGCACTTTGACCCCAAATCAACGCCCGAAAGGCCGCTTTGGTATGCGGTGGATGTCTGCTTTGTCAAAAAGTTCGCCAATGCCGTGCCGCTCAAGGCCATGCGTATGGATCCCGCCTTGGCGGGGATGGAGTTGCTCCGCAAGGGGTCAAGGCTTTCGGTTATGCCAGTAAGCAAAGATGAGTTTGAAATTGTTTGCAGAATGGGGGATCCGGCGGGGGTTAGCCCGGCTTTTTGACCCCGTCAGGCCTTTTATCCACCCCATCTCCCTTGCCGTTGTTCACACGCTCGGGCGCGTTTTCCTGCTGGGCAAGGGTGAACAGGCGGCCACGCTGCACGGCCTGTCGGCCGAATTTCTGGCGTAAATTGTCCAGGGCGGCGTCCAGCTTTTGCCTTTTGGCTTCAACCTGGGGGTCCAGATTCTGCCCGGCGGCCTTGCCAGTGCCCGGCAGAAAAAGCTGGCTGGCTGGCGCTTCAAAGCCCGAAACGCCAAGCCCGATAAGGCGCACCGGTTGCGGCAAGGGCAGATCAGCCAAAAGCTCGCAGCCTATCTGAAATATGGTTTCCGTCGCATTGACGGGTTCTTCCAGTGTGCGTGACCGCGTTATCTGCTTGAAATCACAAAATTTTACCTTCAACGTAATGGTGCGGCCCTTGTAGCCGTGCTTGCGCAGGGAGGTGCCCACGCGCTCGGCATGGGCCATGAGCATGCTCTGCAAAAAATCTCTGTCGCGCGTGTCTTCAGCAAAGGTGCACTCCGCGCTTTCGCTCTTGGCGGCGCGTTGCGTCTCAACCTTGCGGTTGTCGCGCCCGTGCACCCGCTCATAGAGCACGCCACCCCATTTGCCAAAGCGCCGTTCCATTGCTTCAGGGCTGAAATGCCGCAACTGGCCCACGGTTCTGATGCCCATATCCCCCAGGCTTTGCACCATGCGCTTGCCCACACCGGGGATTTTGCCCACAGGCAAGGCGCTCAAAAAAGCGTCCACTTCTTCGGGCCGCAGGATGAACACGCCGTTGGGCTTGTTCACGTCCGAGCAAATCTTGGCCAGAAATTTGACCGGAGCGGCCCCCACAGAACAGGTCAGGCCGCCCGTGACCTCGAATACGCGGGCCCTGATGGCCGCCATAAGCGCGTCCAGCGGGCCAAAAAGGCGCTCAAGGCCAGTGACGTCCATATAGGCTTCGTCCACACTGGCAGGTTCCACAAGGGGCGAAAAATCCCGCAGGCTCGCCATGATGGCTCTGGAGAGTTCGCCGTAGCGCTGATAATTGCCGCGCACAATAGAGGCCTGCGGGCACAGCCGCCGCGCCACCACCATTGGCATGGCCGAATGCACGCCAAAGGCGCGCGCCTCATAGGAACAGGTGGAGACCACGCCCCGGTCGCTGCTGCCGCCAACAATGACGGGCCTGCCGCGCAGGTCGGGGTTGTCCATTTGCTCCACAGAAGCAAAAAAAGCGTCCATATCCAGATGAATAATCATGATGGCGGCCCTTGTGGGGCTTTGAGCGCAGCAGAATGCGCCGTGGAGAAGGTTTTTGTAAGGGGCCGTCCCCTACAAAGACGTATCTTAATCCAGCTTCTGGCGTACGCGTTCAAGTTCGGTCTGCACCAGGGCTTCCGGCGTGCCAAGGTAGCGCAGCAGAAATTCGGACATGCCCAGCGCCACTTCGCGCTCGCCGCTGAACACGGCTGTGACGCCCTCCTGGCGCAGCTTGCGGGCTTCGCCCACAAAAGAGGTATGCACAAGAATGCGGATGTCGGGGTTAACGGCGCGGGCAATGGCGACCACGTCCGAGGCGGGAATGCTGGGCGTGGTCAAAAGCAGGGCTTCGGCCTGTTCCAACCCTGCCTCACGCAGCACTTCTGCCTGCGAGGCATCGCCGTGAATAACGGGCAGGCCTTTGCCGCGCATTTTGCGCACGGTGTCGATGTTCATCTCAACCACCACCGGCGTAATGCCGCTTTCGCGCAGGATGCTGGCGCAACTGCGGCCCACAGGGCCGTAGCCGATGACCACAACCAGGGGTTTTCCGTCATCCGGGGTCAAGGGTGCTGCGGCCCCGGCGGGTTGTGCGTTTTTGCGTCTGGCTTCTATCCAGCGGGCCAGACCCTCAAGCTTGCGGAAGATTATCGGGTTGAGAGTAATAGAAATCATGGCCGCCGGGATGATGGCGTTGTTGACTCTGGCGTCAAAAATGCCAAGGCTGATGCCCAGGGCAGCAAGAATAAAAGAGAATTCGCCAACCTGCGACAATGAGGCCGAAACCGCCAGGCCCAGCCGTAAGGGCTTGCGGAAGAGTGTTGTCATGGCAAACGCGCCCAGGGGCTTGACGACCAAAATGATAAAAAGGGTCACCAGCATGAGGGGCCAGTCGGTGAGCAGGGCCACCGGGTCAAAGAGCATGCCCACAGAAACGAAGAACAGTACGGCGAAGGCGTCGCGCAGGGGCAGGGCCTCGGCGGCAGCGCGGGCGCTGAATTCGGACTGTCCCACCACCATGCCGGCCAAAAAGGCACCAAGGGCCATGCTGGCGTCAAAGACGTAGGCCGCAGCCACGGCAATGCCCAGGGCAAGGGCAATGACGGCCAGGGTAAAGAGGTCACGCGTGCCCGTGCGGGCCACATAGCCGAGAAAAAGGGGAATGAGCTTCTGCCCCACAACCAGGGTAAAGACCGTAAGACCGGCCAGCTTGAGCAGGGTGAGGCCCAAAGCGCTCCAGAATTCGCCACCGGGGCTGAGAACGGCGGGCAGCAGCACCAGCAGCAGGATGGTAAAGATGTCCTCCACCACGAGCCAGCCCAAGGCCACGTGCCCTGTATGGGTGTGGAGCTGATGATTGTCTGTGAGCACACGGGTGAGCACCACGGTACTGGCCACAGAAATGGCCATGCCAAAGATGGCCCCCGCCATCATCGAAAAGCCGAAGAAATAGTGCAAGATGACCATACTGGACAATGTCGCGGCTGAAATCTGCACGGCAGCGCCGCCAAGGGCGATGGCCCCCACGGCCAGAAGGTCCTTGAGGTGAAAGTGCAGGCCCACACCAAACATGAGCAGGATGACGCCGATTTCGGCGCACTGGGCGGCGGTTGCTGCGTCTGCCTCAAAACCGGGGGAGTACGGACCAACCAGAATGCCCGCCAGCAGATAGCCCACCAGGGGCGAGAGGCGCAGTTTCTGGGTAATAAAACCGAGAATCATGGCAGCCGAAAGCCCGCCCGCCAGGGTAAGTATGAGGGTTGTTTGGTGTTCCACGGTTATTCCTCCTGCCCGGCCACCCACTGCAGCCAGAGGCTGCGGCGGCGCGGGCCATCACCTTCGCACAAGTAGACGGCCTGCCATGTGCCGAGGCACAGTTCGCCGTTTTCGACAAAGAGCGTCAGTGAAGGGCCGTGCAGGGTGGTTTTGATGTGGGCGTCGCTGTTGCCCTCGGCATGGTGATAGTCACCGTGGCGGGGGGCCAGGCCGCTGAAGAAGGTGAGCATGTCGCGGCGAACGTCGGGGTCTGCCCCTTCGTTGACCGTGAGGCCGCAGGTGGTGTGCGGGCAAAAAAGAGCCAGGATGCCGTTGCGCCAACCATTTTCAATGGCATTGCGGCGCACAAGGCTGCGAAGCTGCGAAGTGATGTCACGCATGTCGCTTCGGCTTGTGGTCTCAAATTCCAGGCAGAGCACGGGGGCCTCCCAGGGGGTCAGATTACGGCAAATTCCAGCAGGTCGGATTTGGCGATACGGTCCAGTTCCTGGCGCTGGTTTTCGGGGGTTTCGGTAAACAGAAAACCAAACAGGCCATAGCGGGTATAGTCGTGACGGCGCAGGCAGAGCACCTTGGCAAAGCCCCGGCTCAGGGCTTCGTAATCGAAGCTGCGGACAGGCGGGCAGTTGGCGGGTTTGTTCAGCGCCATGAGGGTGTAGAGCTTGCCTTCCTTACCTTTGAGGGCTTCTTGCAAGTTGGGTTTTTGGCCTTCAAGAAAACAGCCGTAGGAATGAAAACCCCAGGCAAAAAGGCTGACGTCAGTGCTGCACCAGCCCGCAAAGCGCAGGGGGTTGAACTCGATGGGCAGGATGCGCCCCGCCGCTGTGCGGCGCAGCTCCACATGTGCCGGAAAATTTCTCAGGCCCAAAATGGCGTTGACCCTGTTGAACCAGAGCTCAAATTCTGCAAGGAAATTATGGATGATGCTTGCGCTGGTGTAATAGAGGCGGTCACTCACATCGTCGTCGCCAGTGAATTCGTGCCGCAGGATGTTGCAGATGACGGCTTTGCCGTGTTGATCAAAATAGACGTCCACGGCGTATTCGTCACCTTCAATATACTCTTCCAGCAGCCAGTCGTTGCCGTCAACAACAGACTGCGGGTACTGCGCGGCCCACTGCGCAACTTCGGCGGCAATGGTGTCTTTTGCGGCCTGCCAGTCATCGGCATTGCCTATGTGGTATACGCCAAGGCTGAAAAAACCCACGGCGGGCTTGAGTATGCAGGGCGTGCGCAAGGCCTCGCAGGGCAGGGCCTGCACCTCGGCCAGATCCAGCCGGCGGAAGTAATAGTCAGTATCCAGCGGGCGCAGCAGCTCGCGCGTGAGCGCCTTGTTTTT
>JAQVZK010000194.1 GCA_028708195.1 Desulfovibrio sp. | reverse complement strand
CCAGCAGCCATAAGCCCGATGCGGCACGGTTGGCGCCCGCTGCGGGCCCGTGTCACCAGGTCCTCAAGAGCCTTGCCGAGGATGGAGCGCTTGTCGTCTTGACTAGCCATAAGCTACCTCCTACTGACTCTTTTGCAGGTTGGCCGCCATATCGCCCAAGGCTGTCAGCAGCATTTCGGTCACATTCTGCTGGCTGACGTCCTGCGCCTTTGCCGCGCCTGCCCCAGGAGCTTCCATAATAAATGAGGCACCGTCGGCCAGATTGGTCAGGCGGCCCAGAAAAAGGCTGCCCTTGCCAATGACCATCGCGCGCTTGATGCGGCCCTCCTTGAGGGCTTCAATGGCGTGGCCAACGTAGGGCACGCCGGAAGGAATATGCCCCTGTATGGGAGCAAAGCCGGGCATACCGCGCTGCGCCACAAATTGGGGGATATCGGCGCGCTCAATCTGGCCCTTCATGACCGCCAGGGCGGCGATCATCTTGTAATTGGCCTCGGGCACATTGCCAGCACCCGCAGGCAGGGTGACTTCGGCGTTGTGCAGTTCAGGCGCGTACTTATCCACATCTGTGAGCTTGAGGCCCACGCGGGACAGGGGGTCGAAGGTGATGGCCGTGGTGATGGCCTGGGGCGACGCGCCCGCGCCCACCGTGTGCTTGCCTATGCCGTCCAGCCGCATAACCGGGGTCTGGCCGTCGTCGGGCGTTAGCAGCAGGGCGAAACTGCCGATGCTGTTTTCAAGCGGTACAACACCTTTTTTGATATGGTCGCGCGCGTTCATGTAGAGTTTGGGCACAGAGCCGCCGCTGACCACAACCACATTGGGACGCACGCCGCAGGCCACCATGCTTGCAGAGGTAATGAGGGCAGCGACGGGCCCGGCGCAGAAGCCACGCACGTCAAAGCCGCTGGCATTGACGCATTCGGCTATTTCGGCCAGCGCCTTGGCCATGTTGCCGCCGCCACGCTGCATGGCGTCGCCCACAGCTTCTTCAGAGCACTCCACCACAAAATCCACGTCCGCCGGGGCCATGCCCGCGTTTTTGATGAGGTGCAGCAGGGCCAGCACACCGCTGGCCTTGCTGGCCAGGTTTTCCAGCATGACGCCGGCTTCAAGGTTTTCGTCCGTATCGTGGGCCCGGCGGCAGCAGCCCACAAGCTTGTCTTCAATATAGAGTGGCAGGGCATGGTGCTTTTCTACGGCTTCAAGCAGTTCGGCTGCGGGGCTGCCTTTTTCGAGCCGGGCCATCTGCTTTTCGCCCATGACCGGATTTTGGGCCAGCTTTGCGGCCACAGCCGAGGCAAAATTTTCTTCCAGCCAGATGAGGTCAAAAACGTCGCATATATCCATCAGCCCGATAAATTCGTCTTCGGGCATGATTTCACCAAATTTTCCGTATCGCTGGGCCTCGCCCAGGTTGTCGATCCAGGGGGCAGGGGCCTTTTCCAGTTCTTCAAGGCTCATGCTGCCCACATAGGTTTTATTGGGCGCGTAAGCTGCTGCCTGCTCCCAGGTTTGCGCGCGCTTTGGAAGTTCACGCAAAAATTCTGAGGCAGGCTTGGTCTTGCGTTCCTGAGCGGGGGTGCCGCCATAGTGCAAGGCCAGCTCCGGCGCGAAGCTCAGGCAGTACGCGGCCGCCTTGATGCCAACAGTCGTCATGATAGTATCCTCCGCGTGCCTAAAATTGCAGGTATGAGTACGCCGCCATAGCCGCGCGCGCGCCGTCGCCGGCCGCTGTCACCACCTGGCGCAGCGAAGTGTCGCGCACGTCGCCTGCCGCAAAAATGCCCGGTATGGAGGTTTGCAGCTTGTCGTCGGTGATGATCCAGCCAGCGGCATCCCTTTGCAGCAGGCCTTGCAGATACTCGTCATTGGGCAGTGTGCCGATGAAGATGAACACGCCGTTCAGCTCTATTGCGCGTGTCTCATTGGTCTTCACATTGCGCACCACAATTTTTTCAGCCATGTCGCTGCCTTCAATGGATTCAAGCACGCTGTCCATAACGGGCACAATCTTGGGGTTGGCCTGGGCGTGTTCCACCACCAGTTTGTCGGCGCGGAATTCATCCCGGCGGTGGACAAGGTATACTTTGGATGCAAAGCCCGTAAGATAACAGGCTTCTTCAACGGCGGTGTTGCCCCCGCCAATGACGGCCACCTCAAGGTCTTCAAAAAAGGCGGCATCGCACACGGCGCAGTAAGAAACTCCCATCCCCGTGTATTTTTTTTCGCCAGGGCAGCCCTGTTTGCGAAAATGGGCACCGCTGGCAACAATGACGGCCCCGGCCGCAATTTCGCTGCCATTCTTGAGGGTTATTATTTTTTCTCCGTCACGGACTTCGAGCTTTTGCACAGATACTGAACGAAATTCTGCCTTGAAAAATTCTGCATGGGCACGAAAGGCGTCGGCCAGCCCCGTTCCGGTACCGTCGATGATGCCCGGATAGTTTTCTACCCTGCTGGTTGTCAGTATCTGGCCTCCGGGGCGGCCTTTTTCAAGCACCAAGGTGTCAAGACCGGCGCGCTTGCCGTAGATGGCGGCGGATAGCCCCGCCGGACCAGCGCCGATGATGACCAGTTCACGCTTTTCCATAAAAACTCCTTGTGGGGCGGGTTGCCTGCGGCCGAAGCGCGCGCTGCACCACCCAAGAAAGCTGTACTGTCTTCCGGTTTCAGCTTCGGCGGGCCGTGGCTAAAAGCCCAGGCACCATCGAAGCTTTACCGGGGAGGCTAAAATACCGTCTGTCCGTCCACATTGGTGGTCAGGGCCGTAAGAGCCTTGAGCACCAGTTGACGGCGAAGGTGTTTTTCTTCTTCAGGGGGCAACTCGGGATTGCCCAAGGGGTAGGGTATGGAGACCGTGGGCACAATGCGGTTGGCCCCGATGCTTAAAGAAATGGGAACAATAGTGCACATATGGACAACGGGCACATCGGCGGATTCTTCAATGGCCTTGGCGAGCGTTGCACCGCAACGCGTGCAGGTGCCTCACGTGGATGTGAGGATTACCCCGTCCACATGAGCGGCCTTGAGTTGTGAGCCTATCTCGGTGCCGAACTTGCGAGAGTTGGCCACGGAGGTGCCATTGCCCACGGTGGTGTAGAAGACGTTGTAGAGCTTGCCTATCTTGCCTTCTTTTTCCAGATCGCGCAGTACGTCAATGGGCAACACGCGGTCGGGGTCCTGATTGGCGTAGGTCTGGTCATAGCCGCCGTGGGCGGTCAAATACTTGCCCTTTTCAAGATCCAAGACGCCTTCAATGCTGTATGTGCCGTAGTTTTGCGCAGAGGAGGCGGCAATATGGTCGGGGTTGCCGTCGGGCACGATGCCGCCTGAAGTGACCACGGCGATGGTAGCCTTACCAAGGTCAGCAATGGGCGGACGCGGTTCAACACGGTCAAAAATGGGCATGTCGTATTCTGTCTTGAACTCCTCCCCCTTGACTTTCTTGGTAAGCATACGCACAGCCCGTTCAGCGCCGGGTTCGTCATAAAACATGTTTTTGCGGATGCCCTTGGGGAATATGCCCTCGGTCTCGGGGTCGGCAATTTCTTCGCCGCGCAAAAGCTTGAGCATGGCAGCGGCCATGGCTGGCACGGCCTTGCCCATGCCGCGAGCGCTGTCGGATGCTTGGACGATGGTTACTTCTTTGCGGTATAGATCAACGCCGGGGCTTTCACGGTACATGCCGCTGACCACAGGCAGGCCAAGCTGCTTGTTGACGGCCGCGCACACAGCGCCGCAGGCCGTGCCGTAGCGGCCAGCGTTAAAGGCTGGACCGGCAATGACGCCATCGGCTCCATAACGCTTCACGGATTCCACCATCTGGGCGGCCACCTCATCCAGGTGGTTGGCGCAGTAGTTGTCGCCGCAAATGAACGTGCCCACTATCTCGGCCTGACCGCCAAAGGCCGCCTTGAAAGCCATGCCCGGGCCCACAAGGCCGTCGCGCACTTCAGGGGCTATGTCGGCCTTTTCTTCACCGCCAATACCGGCAAAAAACTGATTGATGTAGTGTATGATCTTATATGCCATGATACTCTCCTGCTTCATGCGCCGGTTGCACCCCCTACAGGGTGCGGCCGCCGATGCGGTTGAAGCCCAGTTCGTTGGTCGCGCCAAGGATGGCCTGCAATTCCACTTCAAGGCTGCCGTCTTCACGCACAGAGCCGAAGAAACCGCCAGCAATGGTTTCTGCCGGGGTAAGGTCGCCGATAACCTTGGTCATGGGTGGCAGAACGATAAGCTCGTTGGCGTTACCGGCTGTGACGCAGGCATCGCCCTCGGGGCACGAGTCGGCCAGCGACTGACTTGAACCGTCGCGCCCGGCGAACTCATCCGTGATGAGCACGGTTCTGATGCCAGCCTGCTCGGATTTGCGGCAGTTCATGATGAGGTCGGCATCCGGGTTGCCAAAGCCTTCTTCACTGATGACCACGGCTTCGACGCCAAGCATGCGGGCCAGCTTGACCGCGTAGGAAGAGCTGCGCTTCTTGTCTGCCAGGGTGACGTTTTCATTGGTGATGATGACGCCAACGAAGTTGAGATCCTTGCCGTGATGGTCGTAAAGACTTTTGATCACGGGGTTGTTCAGGTGGACGTAGGTGCTGTTTTTATCGCAGGCAGACACGCAGTTGCCCGAGATGACTGCGCCGTCCATAATTTCTGTTGGGCTGATCATGGTGGGCAGGATGCGCTTGGCGTCCACACCGTAAACCCAGGTGTCGTGCAAAAGACCCTGGGATTGCAGCATGTAGATATAGGCCACCTTGGGCAGCCCGGGGTGGGCGCGCATGGCCTCGTTAAGCGGTGGAAAATCAAAGTTTTCTATCTTGTCGACCTGAGCGCCCTTGCAGGCTTGGGCCAGGTAGTGGGCGGCGCGCAGCCCGGTACGACGAAAGCAGGCTTCGCACTGGTGCGGTTCCAGTTCAGCCGCGGCAGACAGAGAAAGGGTCAGGTTGCACGTCTTTGAAAAGGGCGTGTAGTCAGCGCCGGGGCCGG
>JAQVZK010000193.1 GCA_028708195.1 Desulfovibrio sp. | reverse complement strand
GGATCCACGGGGAGCCCGGCAGGCTACGCTGGCAGGCAGACAGGACGCCCCGTGCACCCTGCTCAAACGGGACACGCGGGCCAAACAGGACAAGCGGTACAGACAGGCCAAACCGGGCAAGCCGCAAGGCCCTCGCAGCGTTTCGCCGCGCACCACCCTCAGGGGAACGCCCGCACGGCATCTGCTGATACCGGACCTTCTGGCAGCAGGCCTGCTGGCGCGGCTCCCTCTGGCGCGGCTCCCCGTAACGAATCCGCCACGGCAGAAGGCCCATTGGTCACCCCCCCGTGGCGGCCTTTGCCGCCCCATGTCTGGCCCCTGCCCTGGCGTCAGCAACTGGAAAAAACCCGCCCCGGCCTCGTGCTCTGGACATACTGGAATCTTGGCCTTGACCTCAGCGACCCACAGGCCGAGGGCCGTCAGGAGCGCAGGGGCTTTTTGCAAAAACTGCTTCAGGATCTGGCCCATCCCGCCGGAACCCACACCTTCTGGCCCGCTGGCCTGCCCGCAGCCCCTGAAGACCGCCCCCCCGGTCAGGATGATGCCCTCATGCCCCATGCGGATGCCTTCTGGTCAGGTGCCTCGCGCCTTGGTGCGCGCGGTGTGGTGGTTATGGGTTCGGCGGCAGTGAAGGCACTGGGGCTGCCCCCCGGCCTGCGCCCCATGCAACAGACCCGCTACAAGGGACATATGGTGTGGGTGCTGTGGGATGTGGACTATCTGCAGCGCGAAGACCAGCGCTATGCCTCCATGCTGGCCTTTTTGCGACAGGCCCTGCGGCAGGTCGCCCGCTGACGCGGCCCCTGGCGCTGCCCCGCATTTCAGTATCGAGGCCCCGGCAGCAAGCAGAGCAGGCCGTTCACCGATCCGGCGCGCCCCTGTAAAAAAACGCTTGCGCCAATTTTCAGTGCAGGCCGTTGTCAATGCTTTTCCTGGTTTTGGAGGGTTTTGTGTTTACTGCCATTGGCCTCATGTTTCTTGGCATTGCCGCAGGTTTTCTGCTGCGCGGCAAGCCGCTGGCCGCCCTGCTCACGCGCTGCGTTACCCCCGCCATTGTGCTGCTGCTCTTTGCCCTTGGCATTTCTGTGGGGGGCAACAGGGCCCTCATGACAGCCCTGCCAGAACTGGGCGGCGCAGCCATTGTGCTTACCCTGGCAGGCGTGGCCGGGTCTCTTGTCTGCGTGCTCTGCATCCGCCGATTTTTTCGCCAGCCGCCGGAACCTGCCGGCTTTGCCCTGCGCCGCACCGCAGCTTCGTCTGACGACAAGGCCTCCCCCGCCCCCAACCGTAAGGACGCGCGGTCATGAAGGGCAGCTTCGTCATCCTGGGCTTCTTTGTTGCCGGACTGATACTGGCCCGCGCAGGTTTTGTGCCCGACTACTTCATTGAGCACGACATGACACTCTACGTGCTGTGGCTGCTCATGATTCTTGTGGGCATATCAATGGGGTCAGACAGACGCCTCGGCGAGATGCTGCGCAGCCTGCGCCCCCGCGTACTGCTGCTGCCCCTGGCCACCACTGTGGGCACCTTTGCGGGCACAGCCCTGGCGAGCCTTTTTCTCGTATACAGCGCCGCCGAATGCATGGCCGTAGGCGCGGGCTTTGCCTATTATTCACTTTCATCCATCTTCATCACCCAGTACAAAGGGCCGGAGCTTGGCACCATAGCCCTGCTCAGCAATATCGCCCGCGAACTGATAACCCTGCTCTTCACGCCCCTTATGGTTCGCTTTATGGGACCAACGGCGGCCATCAGTTGCGGCGGGGCCTCCACAATAGACACCACCCTGCCCGTTATCACACGCTATGCCGGTAACCAATGGGTATTCATCTCTATTGTACATGCGCTCGTGCTGGACTTCACCGTGCCCTTCTGGGTAACCTTCTTTTGCGGCATTTAATGCCAAGTCCCCGGGAGCAGCTCTTACGGCGGCGTGAACAGCCTTTCGCCACAAATACGGCCTGACACCCCGCCTTGCCATAATGGAAAAAAACCATAACTATAGAGGCGGAGCCAGAACACTGCCCCCTGGAGGATATGGATCATGGCCCGAATGCGTTCAGCCAAACAAAAACTGAAGGATTGCATCAATAGTCCGGATTGGCGCAGCCATCTGGATGAAATTGCCCAAGGCGGCCTTGAAAACGTGGGACCGCTCTTTTCATTCCTGCTGCTTGGCCCCCAAACCATGCACAGGGCAGCCGTGGCCCTGGGGCAGGTGACAGCCAGCCTTGCCAAAACCCAGCCCGAAACAGCAAAAAACATCGTTCGCCGCCTCATGTGGCACCTTAATGAAGAATCCGGCAATATCGGCTGGGGCATCCCGGATGCCTTTGCCGAAATTTTGGCCGCCAGCGCGCCGCTTGCCAAGGATTTTCACCGCATCCTTATCTCCTACATCATTGACCTCGGCCACGACGACAATTTTTGCGACCACGACACCCTGCGCCGCTCCTGCTACTGGGCCATTGGCCGCCTTGCGCAAGAACGCCCGCAACTGTGCATTGGCGCGCGAAAATGGCTGATCCACGGTCTGGAAGATGAGGATGTCATCTGCCGGGGCATGTCTGCCTGGGCTCTGAGCCAGCTTCCCCCAGACCTTATGGATGCCCCCGCCCTGCGCCGCTTGGCTGAAGCTGGTCATGACGAACCCTGCGAGCTTTTTGACGGCGATGACATTTATGAAAAAAGCGTCAGCCAGATAGCCCGCGAAGCGCTGGAAAAACTCACGGCCTGATACCCGCCACGCAGGCGGCACCGATGAAAGTTACCGGACTGTTTTATGCGTTGGACGGTGCTGTGGGGGGAGCGCGCCGCGCAGGCGGCCCAAATGAGAGAGAAGAAAGGCCTCCGTGCCCGCAGGGCACGGTCGCTCACGAAAAAGAGACTCTTTCTTTTTTCGGTGCGGACGCGAGCAGTCGCCCCGCGCAATGCGCGTATTCCGCGTCATTGTTCAAATCTTATCTAATCATCAAAGCATGTTACCATTGTTACGCACAAATGTCCCTTCATTTACGCACACACCCATAAAATACGGCAACTACAACCACCATTGCCATCTGTGCTTCCGCATTCCTCCCGCAATATACCCTCACCCAAGCTCATAGGCACTCAGTGGCGCACCCATTGCCCGGCCATGCCAGGCCATGCTGCCGGAGGCCCCCTGCGCAGAACCGGCAATGACCATAAGCGGTATGAGATGCTCTTCGCGCGGGTGCGCAAAACGGGCTCCGGGGGCCTGCTCCCAGTGGGCCAGCCTTTCTTCTCTTTCGGCAGGGCTTGTGTGACACACGGTTTCCGTCAGCCATGTGTCAAATTCTTCAGATCCCGGTATGAGCTCGTTGCTGCCAAAACGGAAGACCCGCATATTGTGGAAACTCATGCCGCTTCCCACAAAAAGCACGCCTTCATGCCGCAGGGGAGCCAGAGCGCGACCGAGCGCCAGATGCTCCCTGGGGTCGAGCCCGCGCTTGAGCGAAATCTGCGCCACTGGCACATCCGCCTGAGGAAAAGCCAGCAGCCCCGGCACAAAAACGCCGTGGTCGTAATCCCGCGTGCTGTCCTCGGCCAGGTTCAGGCCAGCCTTGCCTGTCAGCTCTCGCACGCGCTCCCGCAAATCAGCCGCAGGCGCGGGCCAGTGCAGATCATACGTGTGCGGGGGAAAGTCATAATAGTCATAATATAGTGCGGGCTTGGGCGTGGTCAGCAGGGTGAACTGCGGCTCCTCCCAGTGCGCAGAAAAATAGAGCACGGCACGCGGCTTTTCAGGCAGGGCCGCCGCATGGGAACCGAGCCACGCGCCCAGGTCATGCCACGTGTTTGGGGGATTCCAGTCCATAAAAAAGCAGGGGCCACCGCCGTGAGGAATATAATATGCGGGAATTTTTGACATGGTTTTTCCTTTTTGGGGGTACTCCACCAAGACATCCGCGCGGGGAATAGTCGCTTTTGCCACCTCGAAGCCGACCAATACGGAGTTTGCGCCCGTAAAGGTCAACTGATGGTGCGTATTATCTGATCTGTATCCTACGGTTTCATACACCTGTTCAATACAGTAAGTCACGTTGGGCAATACGCCAGAGCCAATAATAGTTTTCGGCTACCCGCTACAACAGCCCGCTTTAAAAAATTTACAACTACCTGAGTAAACAGGACATATTGAAACAACACTCTTTCCTTGAAATTGCGGACTGTTCAATGGGCAAAAGGGGTTCTTCCTCCCCCACAAAGCGTTTCAACCTGAAAGGCTCTGGCGTATACCCGTCATAAATTGGTCCAGCCGGGGCGGCTCAAACGGCAGCCTTGCGGCTCACCACACCTTGTTCTTCAAGCTGGCGCATAATGGAGCTGCACCTGAAGATATCGGCACCCACGGTTTCAGCCTCGTCCAGCAGGCTCATTGTGCCGTCAGCATAGGCCAGCAGGTCCATCATAAGGTCCACCTGCTCGGTACAGGAGTATCTGGTGCTCAGGGTGGGGTAAAGGCCGCGTCGGCCCAATTGCGGTTCACACAGGACACGACACTGGTATATTACATTTTCTTCCAGTGTTTCAAGTATCTTGCGCATTATTTCAAAGCCACCCTGAAGTCCTTTTTCTGTCACCAGTGAGCAGTCGTCCAGCGAGGTGTGGTACTCGGGGAAGACGTGATACTTGGTGCGCATGACGCTACACAGGGGCAGGTCAACCCCTGGCGAGCAATACTGCCGCTCGTCGCTGCCTCTGCTGTGAAAGTTATAGCTCACAAAATCGGGGGCAAAATGCCGCAGCACGTGCAGGGCCACCCTGTCTGCCATAGTATTGCCCTTGCGGCTGGGCAGGTAGGAGTAGGCGCGGTCGTCGCCCAGGCAGGTCAGGTTGAAGCCCGCCACGACCTTCTCACGCAGATGCTGATAGTTTCTGCTAAGATAGGCAATGGACCCAATGGTTTCAGGCACAAAAACAATACGGTAGGTATAGCGGCGTGGCGCTGACAGCAGCCAGTTTGCCAGAGCCGTAGCCACAACAGGGCCAGAGAGCTCATTATTGGCCATA
>JAQVZK010000192.1 GCA_028708195.1 Desulfovibrio sp. | reverse complement strand
GCCCATGGCAGCAGTATGGCCTTTGTGACGTACCTTGGCGCACAGGACAAAAGCGTGGGTGTGGAAGACATCGACAAAACCGTCATCGCCAAACCCTATGTGCTTTGTAACCGGGAGCGTTTCAAAGACATGCCTGTCGTGGGCAAGGCTGGAGCCATACGAGTACCGAACTTTGAACGCATTGTGGGGCTTGCCCCGGATGTGGTCTTCATCATTTCCACCGACCCGGCTGAACCGGATCTACTCCAGCGCAAACTGCGCACCCCCGTAATTGCCTTGAGCCAGGGGCAACCCGCTTTCGACAGTGAGATTTTTTTTGATTCCATCCTTCTTGCCGGAAGTATTTTGGGTAATGAAAGCCGCGCTGAGGAAGTGGTCAGGGGCGTTCGTGCTCTGGCCTCACGGCTGCCCGCTCCGGTGGAAGACGAAGAGGCACAGGCCTACTTGGGCGGCCTTTCGTACAAGGGCAACCAGGATATCAAAAGTACGGCTGCCGACTTTTTGCCATTCGCCCTGTCTGGCGTCAAAAACGTGGCCGACGGCATGGGCCGATCAGGGCATTTCTTCATCAATAAGGAATTTCTGCTGGAGGCCAACCCACCCCTGATTTTCATTGATGGCAACGGGCTGCCTCTCATACGGCAGGGGCTGGGCAGTGAACGGAGCTACTATGAACGGATCTCTGCTCTGGTACGCGGCAACGTCTGGCTGCTGCTGCCACATACGGCCTACTTCAATAATCCAGAAGTGCTGTACATCAACGCATTTTTTATGGCCAAGGCCGCTTATCCCCAGAGATATGCCGACCTTGATCCAGAAGACATGGCTGACGAAATATTTATCCTTTTCAACGGCTGTCCCCTTTACGAAGATATGGTGCGCGTCACCGGTAGGCCGGGCAGGCTGCAGCTGACAGATGTGGGACTGGATTATGCCCGGTAAAAAAACCGTCGATCAGCCGGGCATTACCCCCCAGCCTCGCAACATCTGCGACCGCCTGAAAAAACAAGACGGTGCCACAGAAAAGCAGCATCGCTGCTCCCTGCCGTGGGACACCCCTTTTGCGCGCGCCTGCACAGCGGCGGGGCTTTTGATTGTTGCCCTGTTGCTGGGCTTGGCAGGCATCAAGCTTGGGGCAGTTTCGCGCTCGTGGGCAGACATCTGTTCGGCCCTGTTCAGTTCTTCGGGCGATGAATCCTTGCGCTATTTTGTGCTCCACTTACGCTTGCCCAAAGTTTGTGCAGCCTTGGCTGTAGGGGCGTCGCTGGCTCTTACCGGAACCATGCTGCAAAACGTGCTTAACAACCCCCTGGCTTCGTCTTTTACCCTTGGTCTTTCACAGGGAGCGGCTTTCGGAGCCAGCTTTTCCATGATTATTCTACCCACCGTCGGCGGCCTGGGCGGATTAAGCATTGTCGCCGTGGGCGCACTGGCGGGTTCTCTTGGGGCGGCCTTGCTTATACTGGCCTTCAGCATGGTGCGGGGTATGGGGCCACAGGGCCTTATACTTGCAGGGGTAGCCCTGTCGACCCTTTTTGGGGCAGCCACCATGTCTTTGCAGTATTTCGCCACTGACAGCCAGGTGGCCGCTTCCGTATTCTGGAGCTTTGGTGACCTGAGCAGAGGAGGCTGGCGCGAAACCACGCTTGTAGGGGTTGTGCTGCTGACTGGTCTTGCGTTTTCTTTGCACCACAATCTTGACTACGACACGCTGCGATGGGGCGATGCTCAGGCCACGGCCTTGGGCGTGTCAGTACTGCGGTTACGTTGTGCGACCTTGTTCATGGCCTCACTTATGGCTGCCTTTGCGACGGCCTTTTACGGTGTCATCGGCTTTGTGGGCTTGGTGGCCCCCCACATGGTGCGCCTGACCTTTCCCCACGCCGGACATTTCTTTCTTCTGGGTGGCTCTGCCTTGTTTGGCGCGTGTTTTTTACTGGCGGCCGACCTTGTTGCCCAGACCGCCATATACCCTGCGCTGTTGCCCATAGGTATTGTCTGCGCCTTCACCGGAGTTCCAGTTTTTTTATGCATCCTTTTCAAAGGGGCCAAAGCTCATGCTTAAGGCCGAAAATATTTATCTTGTGGCGCGGTCAGGTAGAACCATACTTGAGGACATATCATTCTGCCTTGAGCCGGGACGTTGCATGGCCCTTATCGGCCCTAATGGCGCTGGCAAAAGCACACTTGTCAGGATTGTGGCCGGACTTGACCGCCCCACATCTGGACGTGTGCTTCACCAGGAGACGGCCCTTTCTGGCCTGAGCGCCCCTCAACGCGCGCAAACTGTAGCCTACTTGCCGCAGGCCGTTCATCCTGTGCCATGCAGCGTTTTTGATGCTGTACTTTTGGGACGCAGATCCCACATGGGCTGGTTGCCCGGCAGGGATGATCGCCTAAAGACACAGACCATTCTTGAAGAACTGGATATTGCCCACCTGCAAAAGCAGTGCGTCACCAGCCTCAGCGGCGGCGAACTGCAAAAGACGCTAATCGCCCGTGCGCTTGCCCAGGAAGCCCCCGTGCTTTTGCTGGACGAGCCCGTCAACCATCTGGATATCCGCAATCAAGTTGAAATACTCGAAACAATCGTAAGGCTTGCTACAAGCAAATGCATGTGCGTGCTCATCGTTTTGCACCACCTGAGTTACGCACTGCGTTACGCGCACGAGGCCATGCTGCTACACCAAGGACGCCTCGCCTACCAAGGACCGGTATCAGAGTTGCGTGAATATGATCTGAGTCGGGTATATGGCATTCCTGTTCGCTTGCAGAGCATCGATGGCATACCTCATGTGCTCTTTTAAGAATTCAGGCTGGCAAGTAATTCTCTTTTAAGTTTAACCGCATACTGTATCATCAGGGGGCCAGATGAATTCCATGATTGAGGCCATACTGCAGGCCACGCTTCTTTCAAAATGCGTGTTAGTGCTGCTGTTGTTCATGTCTGTAGCCAGTTGGGCGTATATGTGCGGCAAATGGTTCACGTTGCGCGCCGCCCAAAGACGCACCCAGGAAGGGCTTGCGGCTTTTGACGATGCTGCGGATCTGAGTCATGCCCTGCCCGTGATGGAAGCTGACAGGCAGTCGCCCCTGTACGGCATCACCCGCCGCGCCGTTCGTGAATATAACCGCCTTACACGCACGGGGGATACCGACCGGCTGCTCAATGACAACGTACGCCGCGCCCTGCACTTTGCCATTGCCGAAGAAATGGCGCGGCTCAAATCATCGCTGGCGCTACTGGCCACCGCCGCCAATACTGCTCCATTCATCGGCCTGTTCGGCACCGTGTGGGGAATCATGTATTCCTTTACCGCCATAGCCCAGATGAAAAGCGTTTCGCTGGCAACAGTGGCCCCCGGCATCGCCGAGGCGCTTATTGCCACGGCGGTCGGCCTGTTTGTGGCCATACCCGCCGTGTGCGGCTACAACGTATTCAGGGCAAAGTTGACGTACATCGAGGGTGTATCCATCAACTACGCCGGGCAGTTGCTCAATAGGCTGCAGCACGAAGCGCCGGAATACAGCAAGGGCATCAGCTTTGCCGAGGAGCGCTGATCATGGCCGCATCCACAGACGACGATTTTGTTGCCGATATCAACGTGACCCCGTTCGTGGACGTCATGCTGGTGCTGCTGGTCATCTTTATGGTCACTGCCCCTATGATGACTGAAGGCCTTGATGTGGCCCTGCCCAAGGTGGAAACTTCGGAGGTTTTGCCCACTGAGGACGATCACATCATCCTGACCATCAAATCCAACGGGGCGATATATCTTGACGATTATGAAACCGGGCTGGCCGACTTGCCCGATGTTCTCACCACGCGTGTAAAGAACGCCGGACGCCAGCTCTTTGTACGTGCCGACAAAGACGTGCCCTACGGCATGGTCATGCACGTTATGGATCGTGTGCGCGGTGCGGGCGTCAGCGATGTGGGGCTTGTGACCACTTCAGTCACCGATGTTTCTGCAGATGTGAAAACCCGTGAATCTTCAGGCGCTACTGCGGCTCCGGGCAGCAAGAAGGACAACATGCCATGACGGCGGCTTCTCGCTGGCTATCCCTGTTTTTTTCTCTAGGCATGCACACGCTGCTGCTGGGCGGCATATTGTTTCTGTTCAATGAAGCCCCGGATACTACGGAAAAAGTGTTCCGTGTTGCTCTTGCCGAATTTGCCCCTGCCCCGGCTCCCGCCCCGGCCTTGGTACCTGCCCCGGCACCTCCCTCACTGGCTACGGTTGCGCCGCCAGCACCACAAGTTCAAAAAACAGATGCGCAAGCAAATAAAAGTGAAAAAGCAAAGCCGGCCATAAAAAAAATTAGTCCTAAAAAAAGCAATAAATCTGTAGCCAAGGAACAAGCAGCCCCCCTGCCGCCCGCCCTTACACCCGTCGCTCCCGCAGGCCCGCAGCCGCGCACCATAGGCGGCCTGAGTGTCTATGAGAGCAATGTGCTGGATCAACGGCCAAGTATAACCCGGCGCGTTGAGCCGGAATACCCCACCAAGGCCCGCCGGATGAACGTGCAGGGCTCGGTCAACGTGCGGCTTATTGTGGATTCTTCCGGCCAACCGCGAAACTGTGAAGTCGTCAGAGCCACACCTGACGGACATTTCGAGGAATCGGCGATCAAGGCCGCACAAAGCATGCGCTTCGCTCCTGGCAGGCTTAAAGGGCAACCGGTAAGCACTCTCGTAGAATTGCCCTTCATATTTAAATTGCGGTGACAATTTTTGCTGATATTTTTGGAGTTGCCCCCGCTAAACCGGACACTCCAAGTTTTGCAATGAACGGATAAACTCACGAGGTGAGAGCATCCGCAGGGCCTTATGTGGGGCATTTTCATTATAGTCTTCAAACCAGCCAGGGAGCTGCGCCATCACCGTTTCGGCATCTGAGCGGTCGTTGCAGAAGACATAATCCCGTTTGAATGTTTTGACGAGAGCTTCAGCCATGCCGTTGCTTTGGGGGCTGCGAACTGGAGTAAACTTGCTGATGATGCCCAGCGCGGCGGCAAAAGTTATTGTTTCTCCTGCCGTGTAGCAGGAGCCGTTGTCGGAGA
>JAQVZK010000191.1 GCA_028708195.1 Desulfovibrio sp. | reverse complement strand
ACGCCCTTGCCGATAGAAAGAAACTGGCCAAGGTCAGCTCTACCCCAGGTAAAACACGTTCTGTCAATTTTTACATGGTAGAGCCCCTGGGCTTCTACCTTGTGGATCTGCCCGGCTATGGCTATGCCCGCGCCAGCCACGGTGAAAGAGAAAAATGGGCGCGTCTGCTTGAGCGCTATCTGATTGAATGCTCAAGTCTTAAAGCCCTGGCACTGCTGCTTGACTGCCGCCTGCCCCCGCAGCAGCTTGATTTAAACCTTGCTGCGTTTGCCCAGAAGAATCGCCTGCGCCTGGTGCCCATTTTGACGAAAGTTGATAAATGCAACCAGCGTGAGCGCGCTTTTCGGCAAAAAGAATGGCAAGACATCATAGGCATCAGCCCTGTACTGACTTCATCCAGCAACCGCCTTGGCATCGAAAACCTCTGGCGTGCACTGGCTGAGGCTGCAGGGGTTGAGGCCCCGACCATCAAGCCTCTGTAGCAACGAGGTTCCGCGGCTTATCAGGCCTGGGTCTTATTACCTGGCTCCATGTGAATAATGATGCGGCCCAACTGGGGTATGCTCATACGTAACTGCTTTTCGAGGCGCATACATATGGTGTGCGCCTCTTCTACATTCAGCACCGGATCAACATCACAGTGAAAGGAAATGCAGACACCCTGTTCCGGCAGGTCGTAGACTGAAAACTTGTGCGGCGCTGTGACCAGAGGCTCTTTGGCAACCGTGGCTTCAATTTCGCGCCAGGCCATCTCAGCATAGGTGAGGGACACAGAAGCCCCGTAGGCCAGAGCACAAGCCGCACCTTCTGGTTCAAGGTGGCTCACCACCTCCACCCCCGGAATTGACGTGTGCAAGGCATCTTCAAAGTCTTTGACCCTCTTGTATGCCTGAACAAAAGGCATACCGCCGGGAAGCTCGATATGCAGCTCAATATAACAGCTTTCAGGTGAGCGCAGAATGTGCACATTGTGCACGGCAAAGCCGTGGCTTGCGGCTGTGTGCTGCACCATGGCAAATGGGTCACAGTGGCTGTTTTCATCGGCGCTGTGCGGTTCAACATGAACTGTGACATCAGCCCCCTCCAATATCTGGGCCACTGCCTGTTCCGCTTCGTGCGCCAACCTATGTCCTTCACTTACCTTGATGCCCGGCTCAACACCCACTGTCAGATCGACAAAACTGATGGGGCCACTGGAACGCAGGCGCACATCGCGAACGTCGGTAATGCCCTGAATTTCTGTTACGGCTGTGATGATTGCCGATCGTTCACGGGTTGATCCCGAATCCATAAGGGTGTCAACGGCCTGCATGGCCATGCGAATACTGGCACGAAAGATGATCAAGGCCACCAGCAGGGCTGCTACCGTGTCGGCCTGTACCAGAATTTCATGTAAAGGAGCAGGCAAGTTGAGCGCTGAAGCGACCCAAACCGCAAGAACGCCCACAAGTACCACTGCTGAAGACAGAATGTCCGTCGAAAAATGCAGTGCGTCAGCTTCCAGCGCCTGGCTTTTATATTTTTTGGCCACACGTCGCAGGATACGCACCCTGTTCACATCAATGATGATGGACAGGGCCATAACACCCACGCCCCACAAGGAGGGCGTCACCGGGGTATCGCCCGCCATAAGGCGTTGCACACCTTCGTACACAACCCAAAAGCAGGTGAGAAACAAAAGCAGGGTTTCGGCCAGGGCAGAAAGGTTTTCTATCTTGCCATGCCCATAGGGGTGGCGTGCGTCGGCTGGTTTGGAGGCGATGCGCACTGCCGCCAGCGTGATGGCTGCGGCCACAAGGTCCAGGCCGCTGTGCAGGGCCTCGGACAGGATGCCAAGGCTATTGGTTTGCAAACCAACAACAAGTTTAACGGCGGTAAGGGCAAAAGCGGCCCAGAGGGATGTGAGTGCTGCGCGATTTTTTTCTGCGCCAGCTTCCTGTGACTCAACCATAGAATGACTCCATTGGTAAAAAAAAGCCCCCGAAGGGGCTTTGATCTACTCTCTTACAACCACTTGAACCATTCTCGCCAAGAGCCTTGGCGCTTCTGGCGGGTCTCTTTGGCCTGCTCTTCCTTGTAGTTATGGTAGGCTACAAGGCTTTTTTCCTTGGCGTGTTCAGCAACTTCTGGCACATCCTGGAAATTTTTTATGATAAATTCGTAGCGGTGCCATGCCGGGCCGTATTTTTTCATATGCCAGAACACATCAGCAATATAGAGCTCGTGTTCAGCCATAAGTTTGCGGCAGGTCAGCATGTGTTCTTCCGCGCCTTTGGCGTACGGCGAATCAGGATACATTTGCTGCAAACGATTGAAGTAATCGTAGGCTTCCTGAAGTTCCGTAGTGGCCCTGTCAACAGAGCGGAACTGCTTCAGCAAGGACATGCCCGTCTGGTACAGCACATAGGGAATGGCCTCATGCCTTGGATGCAGGGATTCAAAATCCTTGTAGCTTTCAGTGGAAAGCTCATACTCCTCATCAAGGAAGTAAGCATCACCCAATGAAAGTTCAGCATCTATGGTATAAGGGCTGAATGGATAGGTATCACGCAGTTTGTTATACAGCTCCACAGCACGCACATAGTTTTTTTCACTCATGGCGTCGTTGGCGGCTTCAAAAATTTCCTGCGCAGTGTCTTCGGCCGGCGGCAAATAGATCATGTCAATGATGCCGCAACCGGAAACCATGAAGATACTCATGGCAAGCAGAAAGGAGCGTAGCAGTTTTTTATGCATGGAGCTGTTCCAGGAATACAAATGCCGCTTGTGCGGCGGTTGCGCCATCGCCGGCGGCAGTGATAACTTGGCGGCAAAGCTTGGAGCGAATGTCGCCAGCGGCAAAAATGCCGGGAATATTGGTGCGCATTTCTGTATCAGTCACAATAAAGCCCTGTTCATCAAGCTCAATGCCTTGTGGCAAAAAATTTGTAACAGGGGCAAAACCTACATAGACGAAAAGCCCATCAACTGGCAACAGCTCTTCTTGACCGGAATTGATATTTTTGACGGTCAGGCCGGTCAGTGTATCTTCACCATGCAGCTTGGTGATAACCGAGCTGCGTATGATATTCACCTTTTCTGGCATGCTTTCGAGCCTGTCTTGATAGACTTTGAGGCCGCGAAAGCTGTCACGCCGGTGAATGAGGTGCAGTTTGCCGACAATCTTGGAAAGATAAAGACTTTCTTCAAGGGCGGCATTGCCGCCGCCAGCCACGGCCACAGTCTGATTGCGATAGAAGTTTCCATCGCAAAGTGCGCAGTACGAAAGCCCGCGTCCACGCAGCCTGTCTTCGCCCTCAAGGCCAAGAGTACGGTGCTTGGCACCAGAGCACACAAGCACAGTTTTGCACAGATAATCTTCATCAGCCGTGTGTACGGTAAACTGGCCCGCCGAGCCGGTAATGGAATCAACTACAATGGCGGGCCTGTCTACCGTTAAACCTTCAAGATGCGCAGTGAAAAGGTCAGCAAGCTCGTAGCCTTTGATGCCCTTGGGAAAGCCCGGATAATTTTCCAGCGCTTCGGTCTGCAACAACTGGCCCCCCGAGGTCAATCGCTCGGGTAAAAGAACGCTGCAACCCGACCGAGCCAAGTACATGGCTGCGGTGACGCCGGCAGGGCCGCCGCCGATCACAACGGCATCATACGATTTCATGCGAGGGCCTTGTTGTCGAGCAAGTCTTTCATGGCAGCCTTGGTTACTGCTCCGGTGACCTGCTCAACTGTCTCACCGTTTTTGAAAAGCACCAATGTGGGGATAGCCCGAATACCAAATTTGGTAGGAGTAGCGGGGTTTTCATCCACATTCATTTTTACAATGCGCACCTTTCCAGCATATTCTGTGGAAAGCTCATCAATAATGGGACCAACCGCACGGCAGGGACCGCACCAGGGAGCCCAGAAGTCGAGCAGAACCGGCAGATCTGACTTGAGGACAACACTTTCAAAGGTGGCGTCTGTGACCTGTTCAGCCATAACTATACTCCTTAGTTTGCTATGTGTCGCACTGCTGCTCCTGAAGGAGCCCGCAGAAAAGGAAACCGAAACCAAGGGCCAAAAAACCCAGGCCTCTGTATTGACTAAGAGTAGGTTCCAACGACCTGACTGTCAAGACAATCTCATATTTTAGACAGGTCTTTAACACATTACTGACAGCGTTGCATGTCATTGGGCACAGCGCGTCCTCTGGGGATGGTTTCCATATTCAGGTGGTGGTAAAACCCTTCATTTCCCAAAAGCCATCCCGCAAATGCTATCATGGCTGCGTTGTCCGTGCACAGGTTTGGGCTGGGTATGAGCGCCCTGCCCCCTCTGCGCTCCATAAGTTCTGTTATGCGCTGGCGCAGCAGAGAATTGCTCGCTACCCCGCCAGCCAAAATCAGGGTCTCAAGTTGCGGAATCCTGTTCAGCGCCCTTTCTGTTTTTTTACAAAGGGTGTCTACCACTGCGGCGTTGAACGCGGCGCAGCAGTCTTTAAGCTCTTGCGGGGCTTCATCAACAGAGCGCAGGGGGCGCGGCCATGTCAGCCCTTGAAAGGCTTGCTGAATGTAGCTGCTGGCCGCTGTTTTTAGCCCGCTGAAACTGAAATCAAGATTGTCGTTGTCAAGATAGGGGCGAGGAAAGGCCACACTGTCGGCCCGCCCTTCCCGTGCCAGTGCGTCCATCAGACGGCCACCGGGATACGACAGACCAAGGATTTTGGCCACCTTGTCAAAAGCCTCCCCTGCCGCGTCATCCAGGGTTCGGCCAAGGGGCGTGCATTTTGAGGGGGCTTCCATGTGGTACAGATGCGTATGCCCACCAGAGACAAGCAGCCCCAGTGCCGGGAAGGTCAGCGGGTGTTCAAGGCATGTTGCAAGCAAGTGGGCATGAAGGTGATTAACGCCAAGAAAACGGGCTCTCAGGCCAAGGGCAAGGCCCTTTGCAAAGGCTACCCCCACAAGCAGGCTGCCCAGCAAACCCGGGCCCCGAGCCACAGTCACCAGATTGATATCTGAAGGTTTTTTGC
Source organism: Desulfovibrio sp. (assembly GCA_028708195.1). Taxonomy (GTDB): domain Bacteria; phylum Desulfobacterota; class Desulfovibrionia; order Desulfovibrionales; family Desulfovibrionaceae; genus Desulfovibrio. The sequence continues at coordinate 59 of JAQVZK010000191.1, read as the reverse complement.
CCGTGCGTTGCAGCAACTCATCAAAGAGTGAACCCACGAAGCGATAGTGCTCGCGCGAG
>JAQVZK010000190.1 GCA_028708195.1 Desulfovibrio sp. | reverse complement strand
TCCCCAGGCCATTGCCAAGGCTCTGGCAGAAACCAAGGACCTGCCCACGGCTCTTGGTCTGCTTAGCATCAATGCCTCCCACGACGCCGAAATGCCCGTGGGCATCATTGAATACAAGGACGGCAAGCGCGCATACGTGGGCGAAGTGACGCCCAAATAAGTTCGTTGTTTTTTTTCCGGCCCCGCGGCGCATGCGTCGCGGGGCGCTTTTTCTCTTTTTTGCCGCTGTTCACGCGGAAAGGGCACCTGTGCCCTTTTATTCCGTAGTTACCCCGAACAGCAGCTTGAGGTGGCCACATGAGCCTTGACATGTTTTTGCAGCATTGTTTTAACGCCCTTACCCTGGGGTCGCTCTACGCGTTGATAGCCATCGGCTATACCATGGTATACGGCATTTTGCGCCTCATTAACTTTGCCCACGGTGATATTTTGATGATTGGCGCTTACTTTGTCTTTTTTGGCACCTTTGCTTTCGGTTGGCCGTGGGGCGTGGCCGCCGTGGTTGCCGTTGCGGGGGCCAGCCTGCTCGGGGTTGCCATTGAAAGGGTAGCGTACCGCCCCTTGCGCGACGCACCACGAATTTCTGCGCTCATAAGCGCCATTGCGGTTTCATTTTTTATTGAAAGTCTGGCGGTGGTGGTTTTTACCGGCCAACCGCGCCCGGTGCTGCAGCCTGACTGGCTGGTTTCTGAATGGCATATTGGTGGCCTGCGTATACTGCCGCTTACGGCGCTGGTGCCCTGTATGACTGTTGTTCTTGTGGGCATCCTGCTCTACGTCGTTTACCGTACAAAGCCCGGCCTGGCCATGCGCGCCATTTCAAAAGATATTGAAACCACACGCCTTCTTGGGGTACGGGTGGACAACATCATTGCCCTGACGTTCTGCATCGGTTCGGCCCTTGCTGCCGCATCCGGCATCATGTGGGCCTTGCGGTATCCTCAGGTGCACCCCTATATGGGCATCATGCCGGGGCTTAAAGCCTTTATTGCCGCTGTGTTCGGGGGCATTGGCTCCATTCAGGGCGCGGTTATTGGCGGCGTTGCCCTGGGCTTTGTTGAAATTATGACCGTGGCCTTCATGCCTGAACTTTCGGGCTACCGTGACGCATTTGCCTTTGTGCTGCTTGTGCTTGTGCTCTTTTACAAGCCCACGGGCCTGCTTGGCGAACGCACGGAGGAGAAGATCTGATGCGCCTGAACACCAGCACGATTTTGAGCATACTGGCCATGGCCCTGGTGGGCTGCGCTGTTTGGCAGGCTGAGCTTTTTCTTGGCGATTACGAAATCTACATCGTCAAGCTCATCTTCATCAACGCTATTCTGGCCCTTTCGCTCAACCTCATTTACGGGTTCACGGGGCTTTTTTCCCTTGGGCATGCAGGCTTTATAGCCGTGGGAGCCTATGTTTCTGCTCTGTGCATTTTGCCGGCTGAACAGAAGGAGATGATGTGGATTCTTGAGCCAATGATGTGGCCCTTCTCTGAACTCTTCACACCATTTTGGGCTTCGGTGCTGGCTGGTGGGTTTGTAGCCACAATATTTGCCTTCTTTATTGCCGTGCCGGTACTGCGCCTTGGCGATGACTATCTGGGCATTGCAACGCTTGGCTTTGCTGAAATCATTCGCGTGCTCATCGTCAATGCCACCCCCATCACCAACGGTTCTCTGGGCATCAAGGGTATACCCTCCCACGCGACGCTGTTGATCTGCTATGGCTGGGTGCTCTTTACCCTCATTGTGCTTGCGCGGCTGGTATTCAGCAATTACGGCAACGTACTGCGCTGTATTCGTGACAATGAAATCGCGGCCAGCGTTATGGGTATCAATGTGTTCTGGAACAAGGTGATTTCTTTCTGCGTCGGCGCATTTTTTGCCGGCGTGGGCGGGGCTTTGCTTGGCAGCCATCTTTCCACCATTGACCCAAAAATGTTCAACTTTCTGCTGACCTTCAACGTGCTCATGTTTGTGGTCGCCGGCGGTTTGGGCTCACTGACGGGCAGCCTGCTTGGCGCCACAGTCATTACCATCCTGCTGGAATGGCTGCGCGCCATCGAGGAACCAATGGACATCTTTGGTTTTTTTGAAATCCCCGGTATTCCCGGCATGCGCATGGTGGTGTTTTCGCTTGTTCTGCTGGGTATCATCCTGTTCCGGCGTGAAGGCATCATGGGCACAAGAGAATTGACCTGGAAGCGGATTGGCGCGTTTTTGAGGAGGCACAAGGCATGAGCGAATTCATTCTGCCCCGTCCCCCGCATTATGAGGGCGCGCTGCTGGTTGCCACAGATGTAACCATGCGTTTTGGCGGTGTCACCGCCGTGAGCGAGCTTTCTCTGGCGCTGCCCAAGGGGAGCATCGCGGGCGTCATTGGCCCCAACGGCGCGGGTAAAACCACGGCTTTTAACGTGTTAAGCGGTTTCTACACCCCGCAGGGTGGAGAAATCAGTTTTGACGGGCAGAGTATCAAAGGGCTGAAACCCTATGATATCTGTCGGCGTGGCATGGCCCGTACCTTTCAGAACATCCGTCTTTCACAGCACATGACCGTGCTTGAAAACATCATGGTTGGCTGCCATGTGCGGCGGCGTTGCCCCTGGTGGATGGCCCCTCTGGGCGTGCCGTCCTTCTATCGTGAAGAAGCCGCCATCAAGGAAAAAAGCCGCCTGTTGGCCGAGCGGGTGAACCTTGGCGAACATCTTGATGACCTGGCTGGCAGCCTGCCTTATGGGGCGCAGCGCCGTCTTGAGATCGCACGGGCGTTGGCCACCGAACCGCGCCTGCTCCTGCTGGACGAACCCGCCGCTGGCATGAACCCGCAAGAAAGTATGGATCTCATGCACTTCATCGGTCACATCCGTGAAGAGTTCGGCCTGACCATCCTGCTCATTGAGCACGATATGAAGGTCGTTATGGGCGTATGCCAGTATATATGGGTTATGGAATACGGTGCCCTTATTGCTGAAGGCGGTCCGGAAGATATCCGAAATAACCCCGTGGTCATCCGCGCCTACCTTGGCGAGGACATGGGTTCGGGCGGCATGTTCTGATGTGCGGCCATAATGTTGCCATGATGGCTGGAGAAATAATGGATATGGTGCAGCATGCTTGAAATTCGTGACCTTCATGTGCGCTACGGCGGCATTCAGGCCGTACAGGGTGTGAGCCTCAAGATACCGCGCGGCAGTATCGTGACGCTCATTGGAGCCAACGGTGCGGGCAAGAGCAGTATCATCCGTTCCATCGCAGGCCTGAACAAGAACGTTACGGGCGAGATTCTGCTGACCAGACACGAAGGCGAAAAGCCATCATCCCTTATGGGCCTCAAGCCTGAGGATATGGTTCGCCGGGGTATTTCGCTCTCACCCGAAGGACGCCGTATTCTGCCGCACCTGACAGTGGAAGAAAACCTGATGCTTGGCGCATACTCCCGCTCTGACCGTACTGAAATTGCCGACGATATAGAGTGGGTCTATACGCTTTTTCCGCGCCTCAAAGAGCGCAACTGGCAGAAGGGCGGTACACTTTCCGGCGGTGAACAGCAGATGCTGGCCGTTGGCAGGGCACTCATGAGCCGCCCCGACCTGCTTATGCTCGACGAGCCCTCACTGGGCTTGGCTCCCCTGCTGGTGCGCGAGATTTTTGAAATCATCCGGCGCATCAATGCCGACGGCAAAACCGTGCTTCTGGTCGAACAAAACGCCTATGCGGCGCTTTCTGTAGCCCACCACGCCTATATTCTGGAAGTAGGGCGCGTGGTTCTGGAAGGTTCGGGCAAACAACTGCTGGAAGACCCCAAAGTCAAGGACGCCTACCTCGGCGGCTAGCCATCGGGTATGTTGAAGGTTTTGTGGGGAGGGCCCCTTAGAGTCGTTGTTTTTGGATTGTTTTGTGGGGGAGGGACCCTTTTGTAAAAGGGTCTCCTCCCCCACACCCCCTTGCCCGCAGGGGCCCCCCCCCCACGCAAAAGCGATCCCTCTCTTTTTCAGCCACAGGGTACGTGTTCCCAGTATTCCACGCCTTTCAGTCATACCACTGCCGCAAAGTAAAAATGTTCTGGCTCAGCCGTCTTGAATTCGTGAGAAACTAAAAGCAGGGCAGGCCCCCAAGCGCCAGCGCTGCCACCAGCACGCTTGCTTCCCATCGCTTTGAGAACTATCATCATAAACGGGGCTGTGAGGTCCCGCTTTTTTTGCATCCCTGCAAGGCTTTCTTTTTTCAGTTCACCCCAAACGAGCTAAAAACACGTGGAAAGCCCTTCACCAACAGCGGCCGAGGCCGCATCGCAGGAGGATTCATGCGGCATTACTTTTCTTTTGTGGTTCTGGCCCTGATGCTGGCCTTGTCGTCAACTGTTTTGGCGGCCAGCGAAAAAGTCCAGAATAACGACCAGACCATCACACGGCTGCCCAATGGGCTTACAGTCTATATTATCAAGGATGCGCGTTTTCCACTGGTGGCCACGCGCCTTTATGTCCGTACCGGTTCCGCCAATGAAAAACCGGCGCAGGCAGGCATAAGCCACCTTTTGGAACATATGGTTTTCAAAGGGACGGAAAACAGGCCCAAGGGCCAGATTGCCCGTGATGTGGAAGCCCTTGGCGGCTACCTCAACGCTGCAACCAGTTTTGATAAAACCTGGTACATGACAGATATGCCCGCCGCGCATTGGCGCACAGGCATGGATGTGGTCAAGGAAATGGCCTTTCAGCCGTCCCTTGACCCCAAGGAGCTGGAATCGGAAAAGGATGTGGTCATCTCCGAACTGGAGGGCGACCAGGATTCTCCCACGAGCCGGCTGTTTGAAAGCCTGCAAACGTCTGCCCTGCAAAACACGGTCTACGGGCGGCCCATCATCGGCTTCAAAGACACCATCCGCGCTGTTACGGCAGAAGATCTGCGTGCCTATGTGCGCCATTGGTACCAGCCGCAGAACATGCTGCTTCTCGTGGCGGGTGATATTGAGCCGCAGGCGGTGCTGGCCTACAGCCAAAAGCTTTTTGGCGGATTGACCAACAGCGGCGACCTGGCCGAAGCGCAGCCCATAAGTTTGGCTGATGCCTCAGGC
>JAQVZK010000189.1 GCA_028708195.1 Desulfovibrio sp. | reverse complement strand
ACACGGGGCGGCGCTCCTGCTTCTACCGGTAATGGAATGACGGCCGCCTGCGGGAATGCGCTCCGCAGGTCTGTGACCCCAAAAAAGTCTATGGCGGATAAGGAAACAAGCCCATGAGCGCGGAAACTACCCCCATCATCAAGCTCGGCGTGCCCAAGGGCTCGCTGGAAGAAGCCACCATCAATCTTTTTGAACGCGCGGGCTGGAAAATCCGCAAGCATACGCGCAACTATTTTCCAGATATCAACGACCCCGAAATAACGGCCTCCTTGTGCCGCGTGCAGGAAATCGGCGGCTATATTGAAGCAGGCGTGCTGGACGTGGGCATCACGGGGCTTGACTGGCTTACCGAGCGCAACCACGACCACAAGGTCGTGCACGTCTCTGACCTTGTGTACTCCAAGACCTCCAACCGGCCTTGTCGCTGGGTACTGGCCGTGGCAGGCGATGCCCCCTACCGTACCGCCGCCGACCTGGCAGGCAAACGCATTGCCACCGAGCTCGAAGGCATGACCCGCCGGTATTTTGAAAAAGCTGGTGTGAATGTGGATGTCTTTTACTCCTGGGGCGCTACCGAAGCCAAGGTTGTGGAAGGCCTTGCTGACGGCATTGTGGAAGTGACCGAAACCGGCACGACCATCCGCGCACACGGGCTGCGTATTATTGACGAAGTCATGATTTCCTACCCCGTGCTCATTGCCAACAAGGACGCCTGGGCCGACCCGCGCAAGCGCGCCAAGATCGAACAGCTTGACCTGCTGCTGCAAGGTGCCCTGCGCGCTGAAAATCTGGTGGCCCTCAAAATGAACGCCCCGGCGGACAACCTTGCGAACATTTTGGAAATGCTGCCTTCGCTCAACTCCCCCACGGTTTCCCCCCTGCGGGACGAAAAATGGCTTTCTGTTGAATCTGTCGTGCAGATTGGCGTGGTGCGCGACCTTATCCCGCGTCTGCGTGAGGCCGGAGCCGAGGGCATTATTGAATTCGCCCTGAACAAGGTCATCTAATCCATATGAACACGGCGGCCTGCGCAAAAGCGCGGGCCGCTTTTTCTCTTCTCCCCCCTCACACCGCCTGTTGCGGCAACAGCACCGCCCGCAATCCCCGTCCATATCAAGGAGCCCTTATGAGCAATGACGCCAGCCGCGAATTTATTGACAATCTGCCCGAGCTTGGCCCGAACGAAACGTTCTGCTTCGACTGCAACCCCGATGTGCCCTGCTTCAATCGCTGCTGTGCGGAGCTTACCCTGCCGCTCACCCCCTATGATATTTCGCGCCTGCGCAGGAACCTTGGCATGAGCAGCGAAAATTTTCTCAACACCTTCACTACGCTGCGCACCTTTCCCGACACGGGTTTTCCCCTGCCCATGCTGCGCATGCTGGATGGACCTGAAGAACCCTGCCCCTTTGTGACGCCTGCGGGCTGCTCTGTTTACGAGGACAGGCCCGGTGCCTGCCGCTATTACCCCATCGGACGTGGCACAAAAATGGCCGCCGACGGCATAGCCGAACGCTTTTTTATTGTGCGCGAATCGCATTGCCACGGCTTTGACAAGGGCACCAGCCGCACCCCCCACCAGTGGATGAAAAACGAAGAACTGCGGCCCTTTAACGAGGCCAATGACCGCTACATGCGCCTCATGGCCCTGGTACGCGCTACCGGCAAGCCGCTGGAGGCACGCATGGCCACCACAACCGTGCTTTGCCTCTTTCAACTCGACAAATTCCGCGAACTCATCAACGCCATGAAAATTTTCAGCCATGTTGACGTGAGCGAAACACGCAAAACAGCCATTATGGAAGACAGCCAGAAAGGGGACGCAGCGGCCCTGGACTTTGCCCTGGACTGGCTGGAACTGGTTATTTTTGGGCAAAGCCAGGGGCTTGCCAAAAAATAACTCTGCGTATTTTTTCACAATAACACGATACCCCTGTAAAATTCACACGAAACCAAGCAAAGAGGTGCGATTTTTTGTTCCTGAGTGCAAACCTCAGGGCGAGCTGATTCAAAATAACCTTGAAAAGGTGCTATTTAATCCCTGTAAAGACACGAAAACCGTCCGCTCGTGATAAATTTCTTTTACAAACACAAAATAATATGTCACGGTTATTGGGTGTATGGGAAAAGACAGGCGTTTTTATTTTTTTTGTTTAAAAAACGCCTAGTTAGAGACACAAGGCTGCACCGGGGCGCGCCGCGCAGCCATATGTGCCCGTACATGTCATTGTTGGGGCCATGACTTACGGCCGTTGGCCGGCCACAATCGTATTGGAGGAGAGTATGAGTTTTGGCAGACAAGTGTATGAGTTTCTGCTGAGCGGCTCACAAGCCTACGCAAAGTGGGATCTGGAGGTATCAACCTCCATTCTCAAAAACCGCAAAAAAATGCTGCTGATTCTGGCATTGGCGGTTCCGATTCTTGCGGGTTGTATTGCAGAAGCTTATGAGTACCATGAAATGCTGGGCGGCAAAACCGCCTATGCGCCCGCCTTCTACACCACCAACATTTTTGTAGCGTCCATAGCAGTGGGCCTTGCCGCCGGCCTCATCACGGGGTGTATTGGTGCTGGTGGCGGCTTCATCATTACCCCGGCACTAATGGCCGTGGGCGTCAAAGGCATCCTGGCGGTGGGCACTGACCTGTTCCACATTTTCGCCAAAGCCATCATGGGCACAACCGTTCACAAAAAACTCGGCAACGTGTCAGGCAAACTGGCTGTTGCGTTTTTGTGCGGATCGGTTGTTGGCACCTTCATCGGCGGGGCCATCAATAAAGGCCTTTATAACGCCGACCCCCTGCTTTCAGAATTGTTTATTAGTAGTATCTATGCTGTTTTGTTAGGTTTTCTTGGTTTCTATGCCTTGTTTGACTTTTTGAAGAGCTCGCGCGGCGGCGCTGCAGCAAGCCAGGACGCCCACGGCGGCAGCTCCGGCATGACCAGCCTCGCCATTAAGCTTCAGGGCCTGCGCGTGCCCCCCATGATCTCCTTTGATGAAGACCTCGTGCCTGGCGGCCGCCGTATTTCTGGCTGGATCGTCGCCGCGGGCGGCGTGTTCGTGGGCCTTTTGGCCGCCATTATGGGCGTGGGCGGCGGCTTCGTCACCTTCCCCATGTTCGTGTACATCTTTGGCGTGTCCTCAATGACCACAGTGGGCACCGACATTCTGCAGATTATCTTTACCGCCGGTTTTGCCGCCATTGGCCAGTACGCCATTTACGGCTATGTGTTCTACACTCTGGCCATCGGCATGCTGCTCGGCTCCTTGCTTGGCATCCAGGTTGGCGCTCTGACCACCAAGGTGGTTAAGGGCATCCACATCCGCGGCTTCTACGCCATCTCCATCATTGCCGGTTTTATCAACCGTGCCGCCACCCTGCCCAAAAAGCTGGTGGAAATGGAAGTGCTGAACTGGTCGCCAAAAATTGTGGGCATTATCGAAAGCGTGGGCAACGTCGTCTTTTGGGTCGTTGTGGCGTTCTTCGGTGTCTGGGTTTTCAGCAAGTTCTTCCTTAATCTTGGCAAGCTCAGAGGGGAGGCCTGATTATGCTCATACATGCTAAAACACCCTTTTTTCGTGGTTGCCTGCTGCTGATTTCGTTCTTTGTTTTATTCGTGGTCATGCTCATGCCCCTTATGAAGGATGAGCTTGGTAATCATGTGACCGGTCTGCAGTACGCCGACAACGTGTTCAACGAACTGTCCAAGGGCTCTTCATACTTCATTCCCGGTGTGCGCAGCAGCGTCAAGACTGTGGAAGGCAAGGCTGTTCAGCTCAGCGTCAAGCTCAAGAAAGCCGATCTGGCCCCCCTGGCCGCGATGGTGCTTGAAAAGTCCGGCGCTACCGATGTGCGCGTTGAAGATGGCAAGGTCAGCTTCTCTGGCAACCTCGGCACCATCCTGACCTCGGCCACCGATGACGCCAACAACCTGTACAACAACGACGCCGATGCCGTTGCGCAGAAGTACAACGGCGAGCCCGCACTCAAGGTTGCGGCTGCGTGGTGGTACGTGCTCTCACCCAGCATCAAGGAACTGCAAAAGCAGCAGAAGATTGCTGAAGCCCAGGTCGTGGACAACGTAATCCGCCGCGCTATCGAACCAGGCAACAACTTCTTCAGCGTGCCGCCAGCCAAGGTGTCTGAACACCTCATTCTCATGAGCGCCATGCTCATCTTCTATGTGCTCTATACCCTGTGGTACGGCTTTGCTATCTTTGAACTCTTCGAAGGTATCGGCCTGGCCATGACCAAGTCCAAGGTAAAGCAGGAAAGCTAAACGCCCCCTGAATCGGCGCTTCAAACGGGCTGCCCGCAAGGGCAGCCCGTTTACGTTTATGCGCCGCTGTGCTTTGAGGGAGAGGGACTAATTGGTACGTTGCTGTTTTTTGTGGGGAAGGGACCCTTTTGAAAAAAGGAAGGGGAACAGGGCATTGCACGACGCACAGGCAGCCCCCACCCACGCAATGCGCGCTCCCGCACAGGGCACCACGCTAAAAGGGCGAGCTGCCAGAAGCACCCCGCCCGTCATCATTGCTGCAACCCCGCAAAAAACGCGGGATTATCCAAATCCAAAGCCAGGGGTTTCCCCTACGCAAACCCGCAGGTTTACCCCCTGTCCAGAACCCGCAAAGAAACGGCTTCAGCCAAATGAACAACGTCTATGCGTTCCTGCCCTTGCATATCGGCAATGGTGCGCGCCATGCGCAGCACCCGGGCGCAGGCGCGGGCCGACAGGGCCAGGCGGTTTACCGCCGCCTCCATCAAGTCATGCCCGGCAGAATCAAGCTCGCAATGGGCGTCCAGCAGTGCGCCAGAAAGTTCCGCATTGCAGCGCGGGCCGTCATCCCCATAGCGTTGCCGCTGAACGGCCCTGGCCGCGAGCACCCTTTGGCGCATGGTGGCAGAACTTTCGCCAGCCCGGCTTTGGCGCAAGTCCGCATAGGGTACGGCCGGAAGCTCCACATGCACGTCAATGCGATCCAGCATGGGCCCCGACACGCGCGCCTGATAGCGGGCCCGCTGGTCGGGGCGGCAACTGCATTCGTGCGTGGGATCGCCAAAATAGCCGCAAGGACA
>JAQVZK010000188.1 GCA_028708195.1 Desulfovibrio sp. | reverse complement strand
CCACAAGACCGGTGGGCACGGCCAGCAGAACGGAAACGGGGATGCTCCAGCTTTCGTACAGGGCCGCCAGGCTCAGAAAAACCACCAGTAGTGAAATGGCGTAGAGCATGGGAGCCTGATTGCCGGACAGCAGTTCCTGATAGGAAAGCCCGGTCCAGGCAAAGTCAAAGCCCGGCGGCAGGTCAGCCGCGCTTTTTTCCATAGCCTTCATGGCCTCACCCGAACTCTGACCCGGCGCGCCCTCGCCCTCAATTTTTACTGCAGGCACACCTTGATAGCGGGTAAGCTTGGGGGAAGCCGTGATGGATTCCACACCAAGAAAGCTGGCAAAAGGCACCATTTCACCTGCGCTGTTGCGCACATAATAGCGGTAAAAATCTTCCTCGCTGGAGCGGAGTCCCGCTTCTGCCTGCAGGTAGACCTTCTTGGTGCGGCCCTTGTCCACAAAGTCATTGATATATTCCCCACCCCAGTACGCGCCAATGGCTCCGTTGACCACGTCCATGTCCAGCCCCAGAGCTCCTGCCTTGTCGCTATCGACAAGCAGGCGATACTGCTCGGCGTCGTCAAGACCGCTGTATCGGGCATAGGCGAGGGCTTTCTGCTTTGCGGCGCTTTGCAGCAGGGCATCCTTGGCGGCCATCAGCGCTTCGTGTCCCCTGTTGCCCCGGTCCATCAATTCCATCGTGAAGCCAGAAGAGTTGCCAAGTTCCATAACCGCAGGAGGGGCCATGATAAAAAGCTGGGCTTCGGGTGTGCCTGCAAACCGGGCGTTGGCCCTGTTCATGACATCAGAAACACCTTGCCCCTTGCCGCGCTCGTTCCAGTCCTTGAGCAGGGCGAAAGCCATAGCCGACCCCTGCCCCGTGCCGCTGAAGCCCCAGCCCATAACAGTAAAAAAGCTTTGTATGGTTTCTTTTTCTTCCTGGCGAAAATAATCCTCCACCTGGGCCAGCACTTTTGCCGTGCGCTCAAATGACGCTCCCGGCGGTAACTGGATGTCGAGAAAAAGTATGCCCTGATCTTCATCTGGCAAAAAGGCGCTGGGCAGCCGGAAAAGCAGAATAGCGCATATGGCGAGCCCCGCGCCGAAGATGACGACCCAGCGTTTCGGCTTGTCGAGCATGGGGCGCAGGCTGACGGCATACCGCCGGGTCAGGCGGTCGAACCAGCGGTTGAAGCGGCCAAACAGTCCTTCGCCCTGGTTGTGGGCGTGCTTTTGCAGCATGAGGGCACAGAGGGCCGGGGTCAGCACAATGGCTACCAGTACCGACAGCACCATTGACGTGACAATGGTTATGGAAAACTGGCGATAAATGACGCCTGTGGACCCGGACATGAAGGCCATAGGCACGAATACGGCAGAAATGACCACGGCCACACCCACCAGCGCCCCTGTGATTTCCCGCATGGACTTGAGTGCCGCTTCTTTGGGGCTGAGCATTTCGTCCCGCATGAGGCGCTCCACATTTTCCACCACCACAATGGCGTCGTCCACCAGCAGGCCGATGGCAAGCACCATGCCGAACATGGTCAGGGTATTGATGGAGTAGCCCGCCAGAGACAGCACGGCAAACACGCCCAGCAAGACCACGGGCACGGTAATGGCGGGAATGAGCGTAGAACGAAAGTTCTGCAAAAACAAAAACATAACTGCAACCACAAGAGCCACAGCTTCCAGCAGCGTGCGCACCACCGAGCTGATGGATTTTTCTACAATGGGCGCTCTGTCGTCGGCAAAGGCATACTGCATGCCCTGGGGGAAAAAGCGGGCAAGGGAGGCCAGTTCCGTCTTGATGGCGTCTGTGGTCTTGATGACGTTGGCTCCCGAAGCCAGCTTTACGGCCACGCCCACGGCAGGATTGCCGTTAAAGCGCGACTGTCCCATAAAGCTTTCTTCATTGATCTCGACGCGGGCCACCTGGCCGAGCCGCAGCACCGATCCGTCGCTTTCTGTGCGCAGGCGTATGCGCTGAAATTCATCCACTGTTTGCAACCGTGATGCGGCATTGACCGTGATGCTTATTTCCTGCCCCGGCAAAGCGGGCGCAGCGCCGGTTTGTCCACCCGCCACCTGCGCATTTTGCGCTTTCACGGCGGCCACAATGTCCTGCGGGTTCAGCCTGTACTGTTCCATCTTGGCGGGATCGCACCAGATGCGCATGGCATTGACGCCGCCGTAAAGCGTGGTGGAGCCAACGCCTTGCACCCTGTTGAGCTGATCTATGAGGTTACTTGCCACATAGTCGCTGATGTCGCCTGCGCTCATTGAACCGTTGGTGACATAGAAGGCGATGGTCATAAAGGAGTTTTCCACAGCCTTGCTGACCCGCAATCCTTGACGCTGCACGGCTTCTGGCAGCATGGGCGTGGCCTGCTGCAATTTGTTCTGCACCTGCACCTGGGCCGTGTCGATATTGGTGCCAGCCTCAAAGGTGAACACCATTTCTACAGAGCCGTATGAATCGCTGGACGCGCTCATATAAAGCAGATTGTCGATGCCCTTCATCTGCTGCTCGATGATCTGGGTTACGCTCTGGTCTACGGTTGCCGCTGAAGCGCCGGGATATTGGCCTGAGATAGAGATTTGCGGCGAAGCAATGTCGGGGTATTGGGCGATGGGCAGGTTGCGCAAGGCCAGCCCCCCGGACAGCATGAGCAGTATCGCCAGTACCGTGGCGAATATGGGGCGGTTGATGAAGAAAGCTGCCATTTATCGCCCGCCCTGACTTTTTTTGCTGTCTTGTGTTTGGGCGTTGTTTTGCGTGGCAGCGGTGGGCTGCCACGGCTCGCCGACGGCAAGGCCATCGGGAATAGCCTTTTGAATGCCCTCCACAATCACAATATCCCCGGCTTCGAGGCCGGAACGCACAAGCCAGCGGTTGCCGTAGGGGCGGTCAAGCTCCACGCTCTTTTTCTTTACCGCAAACAACGGGGCTGCCTTTTCGTCAGCAGACGATGCTTCGGGTTTTTGCAGTGTGAGCACAAAGTGGCGGCCTTCCGCGTCAGCCATGACAGCCCGATGGGGTACCAGAAGGGCGTTTTCTATGACGCCTTCTTCAATAAGTACTTTGGCGTACATGCCCGGCAAAAGCAGGCCTTCTGGGTTGGGGAACAGGGCGCGCATGCTCACGCTGCCAGTGCTTTGGGCCACGCTTATTTCTGCAAAAAGCAGGTCGCCCGTATGCCATTGTGGTTCGTCGTGTTCTGTGCCAAGCGCGGCATAAGGCGAGCCGTCCTCAAGGATGAGGCGCGCCCCCGCGGTGCCTTTGCCCCAGGCAGGGCCAAGAGTTGCGGCAAGGCGGCGCAGGCGCAGCATGCTGGCGTTGGACTGCGTGATATCCACGTACACCTGGTCAATCTGCTGAATGACAGCCAGAGGGCTTGTCTGGTTGGCGGTGACAAGCGCCCCCTGCGTGACGGCGGAGCGGCCAATTTTGCCAGATACCGGAGCCTTGATACTTGTATAGTTCAGGTTGATCTCTGCCGTTTCAAGGGCAGCCTTTGCCCGCGCAATACGGGCTTTGGCCTTGCCGTGCTCGGCCACGGTATCGTCCATTTCCTGCTGGCTCACGGCGTTGGCCCTGGCCAGCACGCGGGCGCGGGTTTCGCGTTTTTGCTGTGCGGCCGCGTGCACCAGCGCTTCTTCCAGTTCCGCCCTGGCGGAATTGCGAACCGCTTCATATACGGCGGGGTCTATCTGATAGAGGGTTTGACCTTGTGTTACCGAGCCCCCTTCTTCAAAAAGCCGTTTCTGGATGATGCCGTCCACCTGGGGGCGCACTTCGGCCGTCACCAGCGCCGCCACGCGACCGGGCAGTTCACTGGTCAGCACAAGGCGCTCGGGGGCAACGGTAGTATAGCTCACCTGGGGCGCTTTTTCCTTGGGGGGCGCCCCGTCATTGCAGCCAGCCTGCAATATGCAAAGGCAGAACAGGGCGGCAAGACGTGCCGTGAACCGGCTGTGACGGAAAAAGGGGGCATGTATAGATCTGAACATTATTTCCTCTGAAGGCTTGTATTGGGCAATTTACTTGCTTTTCATCATGGTGTCAGTCACCATAAGGTATGGAGTAACTCCAGAGTCAAGGGGGAAGCTGTGAGGTATTTGAGTACAGGCGAGTTTGCCAGGCTGTGCAGAACGCGCAAAGACACCTTGCTGTTCTATGACAAGGAGGGGTTGTTAAAGCCCCGGTATGTCTCTGATAATGGTTACAGGCACTATAGCGTGGGCCAGTATTATGAGTTCGACATGGTGGCCATGCTGAAAGAAACGGGCAGCTCGCTGAAAGAAATTCGTAATTTTGTACGCGAGCCTGATCCGGCGGGGCTTTTGGAGCATCTGGAAGAAAAAAAACGGCTTTTGCGTCAGGAGCGCGCGCGGATGGCTACCAGACAAAAAATGCTTGAAGCAACCATAGCCACGGGGCACGAAGCCCTGGACGCCCAATACGATGTTCTGGACCTTGTGGAAATGGAAGAGCAACAGCTTGAGGTGACGCCTGTCAGCGCGGAAGACCAGGCCACGGAAGAAGGCTGCATCGCAATCATTGCCGGGTTTGCCGATAAATTTCAAAAACAGGGGAGGTCAGCCCTGCTGCCATTTGGCTTTCTGACAGAGCAGGAGCAGCTTGCATCGTACACAGCGGGGTGCTTTTTTTGCGGCGCCTCAAGGGCAACCCGGCCAGAGAATCTGCGCATCCGGCCTGCGGGGCTATATGCGAGGCTGTATCACAGGGGTGACCCTGAAAGCCATAAGGCGGCGTACAGCCGTATGCTGAAGGAGATTGCCAGACGTGGTTGGGGTATCAGCGGGCACATGTATGGGTATGACATGGTGAGTTATATTGTTTCGACTTTAGCCAAGGAGTATGTGGCGAAGTATTGTGTGGAGGTTCGCCTTAGCGGGGGGTAGTTGCGCGTACCCCGCAGAGGGGAAAGAGCGCAGCCGCAATCCCTGTGGCACACTGAAACAAGTATAAAAGTTTTGGTTCTTCCGGGTTTTCCGTGGGTAACCCCTGTCAGGAACTGGCCGGGTAGAGGTTTAGACCGCCACAGAAGAAGTAGATGGCTGTCTTGAAATGCTCCCGGTTCCTATAACCGCAAGCCTTC